>JAEEGN010000108.1 GCA_016280345.1 Selenomonadaceae bacterium
GAGAAAAGGATAACTGTTCAAAACAGTTCAGCAAATCCCCCCATTCCTCAGGACAGGCATGGGCGAGAATTTCCAGAGCGTGACCGAAATTATGGAATTCGAATTTCGTTTGAAGTTCCTTAGAGACATACGTATTTAAGTTCATTGTCGCATCTCCCTTGAAGAACGACAGAAAATGGGATTATTTCCCCTTCCCGCAGCAGTTCTTGTACTTCTTGCCGCTGCCGCAGGGGCAGGGGTCATTGCGGCCGATGTGCTCGGAGCGGACGGGCTTCTTCCCCGCGGGCCTCGCCTCGGCCTCCTCCACCTCTTCGCCGTGGACGGCCTGGGCCGTCGCCAGCCGGTCCTCCACCTGCCGGCGTTCCTCGGTCACGACGCTGACGCGGTACATGAGCTTGGCGATGTCCGTCTGGATCTGGTGGATCATCTCCTCGAACATGTTGAAGCCTTCAATTTTATATTCCACCAGCGGATTGCGCTGGCCGTAGGCTCGCAGGTTGATGCCCTGGCGCAGCATATCCATGTGGTCGAGGTGTTCCATCCACTTGTTGTCCACGACCCGCAGCATGATGACCTTTTCCAGCTCGCGCATGATGGGCTCGGTGAACTCACGCTCCCGGGCGGCGTAGTTGTCGTCAGCGAGCTTGCGCAGGTGCTCGCCGAGCTCGTCGCGGCTCATGGCCTCGAGCTCTTCCTTCCGGAGGCTGCCCTTCGGCGCGTAGATTTCTTCGGCGTCGGCAATCAGGCCGTCCAGCGTCCACTCCTCGGGATAGAGCTTTTCGTTGGCGTACTGGTCCATCTCCGACTTGATGATCTGGCTGACCATGAACATGATATTGTCCCGGAGCTCGTCGCCGTTCAGCACCTTGCGGCGCTGGGCGTAGATGACCTCGCGCTGCTGGTTCATCACGTCGTCGTATTCGAGGACGTTCTTGCGCATGTCGACACTGCGTGCCTCGACCTTCTTCTGGGCGTGCTCGATGGAGCTGGTGATGATGGAGTGCTCGATGGGCTCGTCCTCCTCCATGCCCAGCTTGTCCATGACCTTGGCGATGCGCTCGGCGGCGAAAAGACGCAGGAGATCGTCTTCCAGTGACAGGAAAAAGCGCGAGGAACCCGGGTCGCCCTGACGTCCGGCGCGGCCCCGGAGCTGGTTGTCGATGCGCCGCGACTCGTGGCGCTCGGTGCCGATGATGGCCAGGCCCCCCAGGTCGGCCACCCCTTCGCCGAGGATGATGTCGGTGCCGCGGCCCGCCATGTTCGTAGCGATGGTGACGGCGCCGAGCTGTCCGGCGTCCTTGATGATCTCGGCTTCTTTCTCGTGGTACTTCGCGTTCAGCACGTTGTGCGGGATGCCGCGCTTCGTCAAGAGGCCGCTGAGCTCCTCCGACTGGGTGATGGAGGTGGTGCCGATCAGGATCGGACGCCCCTTGGCGTGGAGCTCCTCCACGGCGCCGGCCACGGCCCGGTACTTGGCCCGTTTCGTCTTGAAGATGAGGTCGGGCTCGTCGACGCGGATGACCGGCTTGTTCGTCGGCACCACGACGACCGGCAGCTTGTAGATCTTGATGAACTCGTCTTCCTCGGTCTTGGCCGTGCCGGTCATGCCGGCCAGCTTCGAGTACATGCGGAAATAGTTCTGGAAGGTGATCGTCGCCAGCGTCTGGGATTCGCGCTGGATCTTCACGCCCTCCTTGGCCTCGATGGCCTGATGGAGACCGTCGGAGTAGCGGCGGCCGTACATCAGACGGCCCGTGAACTCATCGACGATGATGACCTCGTCGCCCTTCACCACGTAGTCGCGGTCCCGGTGCATGATGGCCCGGGCCCGCAGCGCCGCGTTGAAGCAGTGGGAATACTCGATATTCTCCGGCGCGTAGAGGTTCTTCACGCCCATCATCTGCTCGATCTTGTGGACGGAATCGTCGCTGGGCGACACCGTCTTCTGCTTCTCGTCCACCGTGTAATCGACGCCCTGCTTCAGCGTCGCCACCGCCTGGGCCATGCGGGCGTAAATCTCGGTGGACTTCGCGCCGGGGCCGGAGATGATCAGCGGCGTGCGGGCCTCGTCGATCAGGATCGAGTCCACTTCGTCCACGATGGCATAATTCAGCTCCCGCTGGACCATCTGGTCGGGCGAGATGACCATGTTGTCGCGCAGGTAGTCAAAACCGTATTCGTTGTTGGTGCCGAAGGTCACGTCGCAGCCGTAGGCGTATTTCCGGGCGGGGAAATCCATATCGTGCTCCACCAGGCCCACGGTGAGCCCCAGGAACGTATAGAGATGCCCCATCCACTCGCTGTCGCGCCGGGCCAGGTACTCGTTCACCGTGACCATGTGGACGCCCTTGCCCGTCAAGGCGTTCAGGTACACCGGCAGCGTCGCCACCAGCGTCTTGCCTTCACCGGTCTTCATCTCGGCGATCTTGCCCTCATGCAGGCACATGCCGCCGATGAGCTGGACGTCGAAATGACGCATCCCCAGCACCCGGCGCGACGCCTCCCGGCAGACCGCGAAGGCCTCCGGCAGGATGTCGTCCAGCTTCTCGCCGGCCTCCAGCCGCTCCCGGAACTTCGCCGTATGGCCCGCCAGCGTCGAGTCGCTGAGCTTCTCCAGATCCGCCTCCATGCCGTTGATCTTATCGACCACGACCTGCATTCGCTTTATCTCTTTTTCGTTGTTGTCACCCAAAAAACGCTTCAAAAAGCCCCACAAACTGAACCCACTCCTTATGCGCAATGCTTCAATCTAACAATCTATTCTATCAAACCGGGCGCCATAAGTCAAAGAAAAAGCGCGGCGGGCAGGGCGGTTCATAAAAAAAGGGCGAACTGCCGGGGCAATTCGCCCTGTGTCTGATTGGCGGCGAAGACGACGCCGCGGAGCGAAGGCGGTTTCGCTTGCGTGCATGGGCAAGTCTCAAACGCGAATACCTCCGCTTCCCCGCAACAGGGGCACGGATGCCGTACAATCGTTGCGCTCCCTCCTTGCTTCGATGGAACTTCTTTTTCGCTTCCCTGGCAAGGGATATGTCCGGTAAATCAGTTTTATGGCCTGATTTCGGCAAAACCAAGAACGCATGGATTGTATGGCTTTCCGTCCCAATGACAATACGGCTCGCTTTTGCATGGAACCGATCAAACCGGCGGTCGTCCGGATGATACCCCTCCCGATACGCTTCACCGGCATCGGCATTCAGCAAATCTGCCGGGTATCTGTCAAACCGGACGCTAAAGTCAAGGGAAAAGTGAGGCGGGTTAAAGGTCCATGAAAACGGGGGAGAACTTCGGGAGCGGTTTTCCTCGTTTCCGGGCGGCGGGCGTGGTATAATGTCAGAAACACGGAAAGGAGTGGGGCGGTGTGGCGGAGATGGCCGTTCTTTTTCTCAGCGGCTCCGGGCCGCGGAGCCCGGAGCCTTATCTTCCCTTCGCGTCGGCGGAGCGTCAGGCTGTCGTCCGGCGGCTGAAGGCCCCGGCGGACCGGAGCCGTTCCCTTTGGGCGGAGCTCTTTGCCCGGTGGCGGCTGGCGGAACTGGCGGGGGTCCGCCCCGGGGACGTCGCGCTGGCGCACGACGGGAAAGGCGCGCCCGTCTGCCGGGGCGCGGATTTCGCCCTGAGTCTTTCCCACAGCGGTCCGTATATCGCGGTGGCCGTCGGGCGGCAGGCGGCAGGCGTTGACGTGGAGCGGCGGCGCAAAGCCTCCGACGCCGTGGCGCAGCGCTGGTTCCGCCCGGAGGAAGCGGCGCTCCTGCGGGCGCTGCCGGAGGACGCGCGGGCGCGGGCCTTTTTCCGGCTCTGGACGATCAAGGAGGCGGCGCTGAAATACTCGCGGGAAGGGCTGTCCGGCGGCCTGGAAACCGTGGACTGCCTGGCGCTCTGCGAGGCGGCGCGGGACGGCGCGGCGGACGCGCTGGCGGCCACGAGCTTCGCCCTGCCCGAGGGGGCCGTCGCCAGCGTCGTGGCGGAGCGGCGGGCGCTGCCGGAAAAGGCACGCTTCTTCACGCTGCGAACCGGCGAAGGCGGTATCTACGGCGACGCCGGCTTCATCGAGGGAACGCCGCTCCCGCCGCTGACGGAGGACCTTCGCTGAACCCGTCCCCCCGGCAAGCGCGCAATCCGGCAAAAATAATCCCCCGCGCGGGAAGGCCCGGCGGGGGATTCGTAAAGGTGAATGAAAAACCGTTGCGGCGAGCGAAACGGCCCGGCGGACGGCTCCGCCTGACGCCGCGATCCGACTGCCCGACGCGGCAACCGATTGTCCGTCGGCGGAAGCGGTCAGCCCTTGGTCGTGACCTCCACCTCGACGCAATCGATGGCGCCCTGTACCGGCACCGAGGGCTTGCGGATGGTGGTCGTCACCTCGCCCACGTGGGGGAACACCTGCAGCAACTTCTCGTTGACGCGCGTCGCCACCGTCTGCAGCAGCATGAAGCGCGTATTCTCCACGACGTCGCGGACCGCGCCATAGACCACCGCGCCGTCGACGCCGTCGTCGGGATTGTCGGTCTCCGCCGCCTTGTTGTCGCGGGTCACGCACTCGACGTCGACGAAAAACTTCTGGCCCTGCTCCCGCTCATATTCGTAAATCCCATGAAAGCCATAGAACAACATATTGAGGATGCGGATTTTTGCCATGTCCAGAACTCCTTCCTTTCGGTAAACGATTTGATTATGGTATTTATTCGCTGTCTTTTGCCAAAATCCTGCCGTCGGGTTCATTTTCCCACAAAAATTTCTCCAGCGCCGCCGCGATGACGGGGAGGCCGAAAGGCTGCCGCTTCATCGTGCCGATGGCCCGGCGGTAAACGGCCAGCGTCGCCATCAGGAGCACGTCCGTCCGCTCCGCCGAAAACGCGGCCGCCGCCCGCGAAACGGCCGCTTCGCCGCCCTTGGCGAGGAACGTCTGCTTCATGAGATTCGCCGCCCGCAGCGGCACGTCCCGGACCTCCACCACGCGGAACACCGCCTTCTCCCGCATGATCGCCACGCCCCGGGGGTCCGTCCCGATGGCGCGCATCGCCGCCTCCGCCGCCGCCGTATCCTCGACGGCCAGGCGGCGCAGCCGCACGTCCTTTTCCTCCATCTTCTCCCGCCTCCTCTTGATTCCGGCTCCGGTTCGTTGTATCATATAGGGAATCCAGCCCACCAGCATCCCGGGAGGTATTGCCATGGCCGACGTCTTCCTCATCATCCTGATCGCCCTGATGGTCGTTTACGCCTACTGGGACGAACTCTTCACCGAATAACCCGCCGATTGCGCGGCGCGACGCCCTGACACCAAAAAAAGAAGAGGCCGCAAGGCCTCTTTTTTCATTCACATGATCCGGCGGGCGCCGATATAGCAGCTCCCCCAATACTCGCTGTCCAGGGAGTCGATGGCGACGCCACGGCTGGTCGAAGCGTTGATGAAATGCCCGTCGCTCAGGTAAATGCCGACGTGGGACGCGCCGTAATCGTAGGTCGAGAAAAAGACCAGATCGCCCGTCCGCAGGCTGTCCTCCGAAACCGGACGCCCCAGCTCGTACTGCTCGTCCGCCATCCGCGGCAGCGAAATGCCGGCGTGGGCGAACACGTAACGGACGTAGCCCGAGCAGTCAAAACCGCCCGGCGAGGTGCCCCCGAACACGTAGGGCGTCCCCAGATACTCCATCGCCGTCTGTACGATACGGCGGGCATAGTAATTCGAGCCCCGGCTGACCTCCGGCATATCCTTCCCCAACAGGGCGGTGTACGTCGCCGGCCCTACCGAGCCGTCCGCCTCCATGCCGCGTGCCGTCTGGAAATCCTGAACCGCCGCCACCGTGCCCGGCCCGAAGTCGCCATCCGCGACAACGTCGTAACCCAGCCCGGCCAGCGCCGCCTGGACCTCCGCCACCTCATTCCCCTGATCCCCGATGCCCAGCGACGAAGCGCTCGCCGTCGAGAACCAGCAGGCCGAAATCATGGACGCCAAAAAAACACGAAACCCTTTACGCAAAAAGCCACTCCTCTCTTTATTCGCCTGCGAGGTTAGCTGTCGGGTTGGGATAAGAGACACCCCTGCTCCGCCAAGGAAATCCCAGGCGGAATCATTCACCCCATGCGGTCCGCGGACCGCGCCCCGGGGAAACCGTCGCGCCGCTTCCGAAGCGACCGGGCCTCCGCCGGGGAATTGGTTCCCCCGTTCCTGAGCTGGATTCGGCTTTCTATTTCCGGCATGGCAAACCGCCACGTCCAAACTCGAGCCCTATTATACCACAAGATCCAGGAAAAGAAAAAGAAACGATTGATTATGGAAAGATAGGAAGAAGAAAATTAATAGGAAAATTTTGAAACCGCGAAGGACGGGGGAAAGGAAGCAGACGATGAATTTTTACGCGGCGTTTTTTTCCGATTCCCGCGATGACGAAAAACCGAAAAAATGTTTCACGTGAAACATTTCGCGCGCCCGAAATCGGAAAAATGTTTCACGTGAAACATTTTTAGTCCGCGGTTTTCTGAAGCGAACCGTTTTCCGCGGCGGCGTTTTTTTGCGGAGACGGCGGCTGGCAATCGCTGCGAGGCGGCGGAACGGGAAATATATATAAGTAAAATAGAATAAAATTATCCAAAAATCTCGACATAGCGGCCTTTTCCTTTCGGCGCCGCGACGGAGCGAAAGGGGTTGAAAACAGGGCGCGCAAGAGCGGGAAAGCCGCTGCGGACAGGACGTCGGCGGCAAACCGATCGCGGTGTGTTCCCACCCGGCGACAGAGGAAACATTCGCTTATGGCGGCCGTTTTGCGATAGACGGCAAATTTTAATGGTTTTTTTTCTTCCCAAACACCTTTTTTTCTCTCCAAATCGTATGATAATATAGAAGCGATATAAGCAAGGAGGATTTCATCGTGCCGGTATTTTTTCCCCGGACCGTTGTTTTTTTCATTCCTGAATCGTATTACAGAGTAGAACCGCAAATCACAAGGGGAGGATTTACCATGACGATGTCAAAGACCGAAAAGATGCGGAAACTGTTCGCGGAGAAGCAGCTCGACACGGAGCAGATGGACGGCGTCGCCGGCGGGTCAGCGGATGAAAAGGCCGACGACTTCCGCTTTCTGAACGTGCTGCTGCGGGGGCACCCCTGCCAGCCGGAGCGGTACGGTGAAACCAGAGTCGGAGGATATGAATCTTCGTCGATTACCGATGAGCTCGTTCGTGCCTGGGGTTCTGTCGGGATCGAGGCCAAGATATTTACCATAAGCAGTAACATGTACGTCGATAACGCGACGGGAAAAGAGATAACACGGAACGAAGTCTTTGCCCTCGCCCAGCAGCGCGTGGGCAAGCAGCTCCAGCATTCGGACTGGTACTGGCCGGATGATTGAGACGTACCCTCCCCCCTGCGGGGCGTGACATGCCGGTGGCAGGAGAAAGGAAGACCATTCGAAAGGACAGCATTCATCAGGGCCGAATCGAAGACCGGAAAAATGAGGAACCCCCTCCCTTCCCCGAAGGGGCGGAGGCTCGGCCGGGCAAAAGCGGACGGTTCACAATCCACCGTTACCCAAAGGGCAGACGACGTTCCCGGCAGTTCGCGGGCAGTTTGCCCGGCACAGGCGGGAAGACAACGCTTCCGGTCTTTTGCAGGATTATCCGGAGATGTGTCGAATTTTATCAGATATACGGAATCAGGCGGTGTTTCCTATCGGGTGATGAAGGGGAGTTCGTATGAACCGGTCCGCATGCGCGCCGGAAAATATCCATCGCCGCAAAGAAAAACGCCGACGTCTTTGAAGTCGGTGAAATGAACCGGGAGAGCGAGTCATGCAAAATGATCATGAAAGAGAAGGTTTTTGGGCGACATGAAATATTCGCTTTCGCAGCGCATCACAAACGGAGGTTTTTGGCCGGGGAATAAACGCAACTATATTCTGCGGCTTTTTGTTTTGAAGAAAACGGAGGATGTGACGGGATGAAACGATATTTCATGGCCGGGCTGGCCATCGTGCTGGCGCTTTCGTTGGGCGCGATCCTCTATGGGGCGTGGCTCAACGAGCGGGGAGAATACCAGATCACGCGGCGCATGGAGGAGCGGCGTCTGACGCTGCACGGGGCGAAGGCTGCCAGGCGCCGGCTCAGCCCTCGAATCTCGGTGAACGCGATCAACCTCTTTTCCAACGACATGGCGGACGCCGTGGCGCTGGTGGACGGGCGGATCGTGGAGTGCCTGGCGCCGAAGGGCAGCTTCGTGCGCCGCGGCGACACCATTTTCGTCCTCGAGAACGAAGACATTCCGCTCCAGATGCAGGAAGCGGCGTCGAATATCCTGCGGGCCCAGGCGGAACTGAAGCGGGCGGAGAACAATTACACCCGTTATCAGATATTGAAGGCCCATGACGCAGCCTCTTCCCAGCAGTTCGACGAAGCGGAGGCCGCGTATCTCTCGGCGCAGTCGGCGCTGGGGGTGGCCGAGGCGAAGTCGGCCCAGCTTGGCGTGCAGGAATCGCGCCAGCAGGTCATCGCGCCCCTCGACGGCAAAGTACTGGTGCTTTACCGCCAGCAGGGCGCCTACGTACAGGCCGGCACGTCCCTGGCCCTCGTCGGTGATTTCCGCTTCCTTTACTTCACCAGTCCCCTCGAAGACGAAGACGCCCGCCATCTGACGGTGGGCCAGGAAGCGGAGCTGGTCTTCCAGAGCGGCGACTTCAAGAAAGTCTACGGCACCGATTACGCCGCGGGCAATCTCGGCAACCGCCAGACGTTCACCGCCACCATCGCGCAGATCACGCCGCCGCTTTCCGAGCCGGCCGCCATGCGCAACGTGCTCTGGCAGGTGGACAACCGCTCCGGCCTCCTGGAGCCGCAGACATACGGCGGCGTCACCTTCCAGTCGAAGGGGGGCCACGACGCTCTCGTCGTGCCGCTGGCCGCGATGGCCGACAGCACGAACACGGAAGTCTTCGTCGCCAAAGACGACGGCACCATCGAGCGGCGTGCCGTGCGGACGGGAGCGAACGACGGCGCCTATATCGAAATCCTGTCCGGCCTTACCGCCGATGAGATCGTCGTGACCAGCGGCGTAGAGGGCCTGACGGACGGCGCCCAGGCCGAAATCATCCTGGACGATACGGATGCGGGCAAAGCGGAAGGAGGCGCGGCGAAGTGAACAACGAGCAGATTTTCAATCGCGCCGCCCTCGACAAACTGCGTTCGCCGGAGAAACTCGACACCCTGATCCGCATCACCGGCCCGGTGGGCTGGATGGGGCTGGTCTCCATCGCCGTCCTCTGCTTCGCCATCGTGCTCTGGTCCATTTACGGCTCTTTCACGGAAAAAGCCGACGGGAAAGGGCTGATCCTCGATTCGGCGGGCGTCGTGAACATCACCCATACGGCGGGCGGGAAAATCACCAAACTGTACGTCCAGACCGGCGAACATATCCACAAGGGGCAGCTCGTCGCCCGCATGGAGCAGCCGGAGCAGTCGGCGGACACCCGCATGGCGCAGTACGGCGCGGAGCTGGCCACCAACGACCGGGACGTGCAGGGGCGCGTCTATCAGTACGACGCCAAGCGCCATCAGCAGGCGGCCCGGGAGGATATCTACTCCGACTATGACGGCGTCGTGGACGAGGTCATGGCGATGGAGGGCGAACTTTTGCAACCCGGCAGCCCTGTCTGTTCCGTGCGCCTCACGCAGAACCGGGACGAGCTGACCGGCGTATTCTACATTCCGGTCGATAAAGGCAAGCGCGTCGAGCCGGGCATGACGATCCAGCTGGCGCCGAACGGCGTGGACGTCACCCAGACGGGCAGCCTGATCGGCGTGGTGAAAAGCGTTTCCCAGTACCCGATTTCCGCTGAGGGCGTGAAGAAAGGTCTCGGCAACGCGCAGCTCGCCCAGTACGTCCTTACCCAGGGCGGCGGGGCGGCGGTGGAAGTGAAGTTCGAGTTGGTGAAGGACGAAAGCTCCGAATCGGGCTACCTCTGGACCTCCGTGGTCGGACGTCACAAGCCCATCACCGCGGGCAGTTTCTGCACCGGCTCCATCGTCATTGAGCGGGAGCCGCCGATCGAGAAGGTTTTCTACAAGATCAGCCAGTGGCTCCGGAGTCGGTAAATAATTCTGCGATAAGAAAAAATGAGTTTCTTACTTCAAAAAAAGTCAGGAAATTTTTGGAGCAGATGGATTTATGGATATGAAAGAAAGGCTCCGGCAGTTCATCTTCGGGACGAAGCGCGTCAAAGTCCCCACCGTCCTCCAGATGGAGGCGGTGGAGTGCGGCGCGGCGGCTCTGGCGATGGTGCTTGCCTACTATGGCAAGTGGATTCCGCTGGAACGGCTGCGGCAGGAGTGCGGCGTCACCCGCGACGGCAGCAACGCCGACAACCTCGTGCGCGCCGCGATGCGTATGGGCTGCCGGGCAGAAGGCCGCGCCGGTCATCCGCTGGGATTGAAGAAAAAAGAATATCCGCTGATTCTGTTTTGGGAGTTCAACCATTTCGTCGTGCTGGAGGGCATCGAAAACGACGTCGTGTACCTGAACGACCCCGCCATGGGGCGGCGACAGCTTCCGTGGAAGGAGTTCCGCACCTCTTACACCGGCGTATATATCGAGGTTCGTCCGGACAAGGAGCGATTTGCGCCGGAGGGACACCCGTACAGCATCGTCAAGGCGATGGCGGAAAAGCTCGCGGAGGACAAGTGGGCGGTCCTGTTCGTGGTCGTCCTCGGGCTCTGCATGATCCTTCCCGGCATTGCCGTGCCGGTGATGAACCAGATTTTCATCGACGACGTCTTTTCCATGAAGCATCCCGAATGGACGCAGAAGCTCTTTGCGGCCATGCTGGGCGCTATGGTGCTTTCCGGAACCATGACCGCCATGCGTTCGGCGGTGCTCAATTTCTGGCGCAGGAAACTGACGCTTTCGGATTCCTCCAGCTTCTTCTGGCACGTCCTGCAGTTGCCGGTGGCTTTCTTCCAGCAGCGGTACGCGGCGGACGTGGCCTCCCGCATTCAGTTCAACGAGGCCAACGCCCAGGTGCTCACGGAGCAAGCGGCGACCTCCCTGCTGGATCTCTTCGTGGCCCTTTTCTATCTGGGGCTGCTGTTCCAGTACAGCGTGCCGCTGACCATTGTCGGCGTTTCCGTCAGCGCTCTGGATATCTTCATGCTGCTCTATATGCGGCGCAACATGACCGACCTGACCATGCGGATCCAGCAGGAGCGGAGCAAGGAATACGGCGCCCTGATGGCGGGCGTCATGATGATCGAGAGCATCAAGGCCAACGGCAGTGAAGGCGACCTGTTCACGAAATGGTCGGGCTACGGCACGAAGGCCACCGATGCCATACAGGACATGCAGGTCTGGTCGATGAAGCTGAAGCTGATTCCGTCGCTGCTGGCAGGCCTGAACAGCGCCCTGATTATGACGGTGGGTGGCTTCTCCATCATGGAGGGCGTGATGACCGCCGGTATTTATACCGCGTTCAACAGCCTGATTGCCCAGTTCCAGCAACCGGTGGAAAAATTGAAGATGTTCGGAAACACGTTGCAGATGACCGAGATGCAGATGCAGCGTCTCGACGACGTGAGACGGTACAAGATCGACAGTTTGAATTACCCCAGCGAAGCGGAAGAAGAAGCGAAGCAGAAGACCTTCCCCGGCGACCGCCTTTCCGGCGAACTGGTCCTCAGGGACGTGAGCTTCGGCTACAGCCCACTGAACCCGCCGTTGATCGAGCATTTCGATCTGGCGCTGGAGCCAGGCGAGTGGGCCGCCGTGGTAGGCGCCTCGGGCAGCGGCAAATCGACGCTGGCCAAGATCGTATCCGGCCTTTACGAGGAATGGTCGGGTGACGTGCTTTTCGACGGCGTCAAGCGGCGAGACATTCCGCGGGCTGTCATCGTCAATTCTCTGTCCACAGTGGATCAGGACGTGTTCCAGCTTTCGGGGACGGTACGCGAAAACATTTCCCTTTTCGACAAGTCCGTACCGAAGGAAGACATCATCCAGGCGGCGCAGGATGCCTGCATCCATGAGGACATCCTGAAGCTGAACGGCTCTTACGAAGCGTCGGTCTCCGAAGGCGGAATGAACTTCTCGGGCGGTCAGCGGCAGCGGATGGAGATCGCCCGGGCTTTGGCCTCGAACCCGTCGCTTTTGATCCTTGACGAGGCCACCAGCGCCATCGACCCGATGACGGAGCAGAAAGTATTGGAAAATATCCGCCGGCGGGGCTGCACCTGCCTGATCGTCGCCCATCGCCTTTCGACGATCCGGGACGCGGACGAGATCATCATGCTGGAAGGCGGCAAGGTGGCGGAGCGGGGCACGCACCGGGATCTCATACAGCACGACGGCCCTTACCGCAGGCTTATTGAGGAACGGGAGCAGGAGGAAAACGGCGAGGAAACGCTTGACTAGAATGAGGGAAACGATATGAAGCTCGAGGCAGGGAAACGGTTCCGGATACCGGACGACAATACCTATATCGAAGTGATTTCCGGCAAGGCGGAGGTCTATGCCGTTACGCGCAAGAAGATTTCTTTCCGCCGGATTTTTCTGATGGAGCTGGAGCCGGGCGGGACGGCCTTCCCACCGATGGACGAGTTTGAGTTGATCGACATCCTGATTTACGCGGTGGAGGACGTCGATCTGGAGACACATTCCCTGGCCGAGGCCGATGTCGTCACGCTGCGCGAGCAGATGAAGCAATGGTTCGCCTCCCTGCTGGAGCTTCCCTGGCTTCGCCTGATGGCCGACCGGGGCGATGATGTGCTGAAGCATTGGGAGAACGGCAACCTGCCTCTGGGGCAGGGCGACGACCGGGACACGCTGCTGGAGCGGTTCGGTGACAACGAGGGCATCTTCGCCATGTTGCTGGGCGTCCGCTTCGGCGCCCAGGACGAGAAGCTGTCCATGCGCATGGCGAGCCGCGCCAAACAGAAGCGGCGCATCGTCGAGCAGTCCATTGCCCAGATGCTGGGAGAGGAAACGGTCCCGGAGGACGGCGAGAGCCAGGGCAACGCGAAGCTGGAGGACACGGTCTTCCTCGTGCGCTGCGCGGCCCAGGCCCTGGACATGAGGAGCCGGGACGTGCACCTTGCCCCGGAGATGGCGAAAAAGCTCGACCAGCTTGGATTGATTCGTCGTCTCGTGCAAAAGGGCGGCATGCAGATGCGTTTCGTCACGCTGCCCGAGGACTGGCATACCGGCGACAGCGGTGTCCTCCTCGGCTATTACGGGGAAAAGAAGCAACTGGCCGTCTTCCTGCCGGTGACGCCGGAATCCTATCGCATGGTGACGCGGGACCACCCCGAGGGCATTC
The DNA here is from genome assembly GCA_016280345.1 of Selenomonadaceae bacterium. GTDB lineage: Bacteria > Bacillota > Negativicutes > Selenomonadales > Selenomonadaceae > RGIG3544. Next base: position 13,293 of record JAEEGN010000108.1, read on the forward strand.
CCGTGACGGACGAGGTGGCCAAGGCCATCGACCGCGACGCCTTCATCCTCTACGCCGGCATTTCCGGGCAGAAGCTCACCGGGCGCGACTTCCTGCGGTTCTTCTTCCGCCAGTGCTGGAAAACCGACTGGAAGACCGTCGTCGCCGTCAGCGTCGCCATGGGCCTGATCCCTCTGATTACGCCGGTCATCACGGAAACCATCTTCAAGGACATCATCCCGATCCTCGACCGGAAAGGGCTGGCCACCGTCACGCAGGTGGCCATGGTTTCGGGCTTCACTATGGCGGCGTTGGGCCTGGTGCGCTCCATCGCCTTCCTGCGCGTGAATTCCCGGGGCGGCTTTGCGGCAAAGGCCGCCATGGTCGGGCGGATGCTGTCGCTGCCCACGAGATTTTTCCGCGAGTACCAGTCCGGCGACATCGCCAACCGTATGATGGGACTGGAGCAGATCACGCAGCTTCTCTCCGGGGAACTGGTGGGGACGCTTTTCAGCTTCGTCTTCTCCTTCTGGAGCCTCGCCCTGATGTTCTATTACAGCGTGAAGCTCACGGCGGTCGCCATCGTCATCTGGTTGGTGTACGTTGCCATCGGCGGGTTCCTGCTGCGCCGCCTGGTGGACTACCAGCGGAAGATGACCATGGCGAAGAACAAGACCTCCGGCATCTTGCAGCAGATCTTCACCGGGCTGGTGAAGTTCCGGGTGAAGGGCGCGGAGGAATACGCCTACCACCTCTGGAGCGAACGGTTTGCCGAGGAATGGAAATGGAACTACGAGGCCGGCTGGCTTCGGGCATATAACGACGTCATCGCCGTCATCCAGCCGATCCTGCTTTCCCTCGCCCTCTACTACTTCGGAATCAAGGAACTGGCCGAAGCGGCGGCTGCGGGCGGGACCGCGGCCAGCGCCGCCCAGGAAGCCCTGGGCGCGCCGGAGCCGCTGACGGTGGCGACCTTCATTGCGTTCCAGGCGGCCTATACCGGCTTCAATGCCTCCGTTAACGCCGTCATGCAGACGATGGAGCATTTCTCCGTCATCCAGCCGCTGCTGGAAAACATCCGGCCCATCCTGGAGGCGGAGCCGGAAAGTGCCGAAGACAAGCTGGAGGCCGACGTGCTCTCCGGGGCCTTCGAGGTCAGGAATCTGACGTTCTCCTACGGCGATGGCCTGCCCGACGTCCTGAAGGACGTGAGTTTCCGCGTGGCAGCAGGAGAGCACGTGGCCATCGTCGGCAAGTCCGGTTGCGGCAAATCCACGCTGATCCGCCTTCTCTTGGGCTTCGAGCAGCCGAAGAGCGGCGCCGTCTATTACGACGGGCAGGACCTCTCCGAGCTGTCGCTGCCCTCAGTGCGTTCCCAGATGGGCGTGGTACTGCAGAATGGGCAGCTCATGACCGGCGACATCTACCGGAACATCATCGGCGTCAATGACTTGACCCTCGAAGACGCCTGGGCGGCGGCGGAGGCGGCGGGCGTCGCCGACGACATTCGCGAGATGCCGATGCAGATGCAGACCATGGTTTCCGAGGGCAGCACCAACATCTCCGGCGGCCAGCGCCAGCGTATCCTGATCGCCAAGGCGTTGGCCATGAAGCCTTCCATTATCGTCTGTGACGAAGCGACCAGCGCCCTTGACAACCACACCCAGGCCATCGTGACCCGAAGCCTGGACAAGCTCAAGGCGACGCGCATCGTCGTGGCGCACCGTCTTTCCACCATCCGCCATGCCGACCGCATTATCGTCCTTGATCAGGGGCGGATTGCCGAGAGCGGCACCTTCAACGAGCTGGTGGACAAGGGCGGGCTCTTCGCCTCTTTCGTCAAGCGTCAGGTGGCATGAAACGGTACGGCAAGTCATTCCTCCCGAAATGAGATGAGACAATGGCCGAAACGCAGTCAATGAATGCCGGCGAACCGCAGGCGGGCGTTGTTCCCATGCGGTTCGAGGACATCTATCTCGCCTACTACAAGCGCGTCTATAACTTCATTTACAGCCGTCTTCTGCATCGGGAAAACGCCGAGGACGTGACGGCGGACGTCTTCGTCTCCGTCCACCGCAACCTTTCACGGCTGGATTTGAGCCGGGGCACCTTCAATACCTGGATCTTTTCCATCGCGCGGAACGCTGTGCGGGATTTCAAGAAGCGCGCTGCCTTCCGTTGCGAGGTTCTGGGTAGCGTGCCGGAGACGTTCGCCCCGGAAGAGTCTTTTCCGGAGAACGGCGGGCGGGACAATACCCTGAAGAACCCGGACAACATTTGGCTGCAGCAGTTGCTCCAGCAACTTACGGAGGAGGAGGGAGATCTTCTGATGTACCGGTACCAGATGAGCCTTTCCAACGCGGAAGTCGGGGAAATACTGGATATCAGCGTGGAGGCGGTCAGCGCGAGATACCAGCGATTGCTGAAGAAGTGCCGGCAGATGAGCCGGCAGATGGAACAAGCTTCCGGCCGTCTCTGGCAGGGGGACTCGTAATACCGCGCCTGGAGCAGACCCACGACGCGATTTCAATAATAGAGAAAAAATCATTCAGAAAGGATAGGTTGCGAGAATGAAAAGGTATTATTTCATCGGGATCGTGGTCATCCTCGCGCTGGCCTTGGGGTTGGTAGGGTATGGCGCTTGGCTGAACTACAGCGACGAGAACCAGATTGCCCGCCGTATGGAGGAACGTGCGCTTCAGCTCACGGGGGCGAAAGCGCGCAAACGGGAGCTTCGCCCGGCGATGACTCTGGACACGGTGCGTCTTTACAGTGAAAAGATGACGGACGCGGTGGCGCTGACGGACGGCCGCATAACACGCTGGGCCGTGGGGAAGAACACGCCCGTCCGTGCAGGCGACCTGCTGCTGACCATGAGCAACGAGCAGATCCCCGCCCGGATCCAGCAGGCGGCCAGCGGCGTGCGCCGCGCCGAGGCGGTCCTTGCCCAGGCGGTGAACTCCTTCCATCGGCAGGAACGGCTGCTGGCCCGCCTCGCCACCTCGCAGGAAAAATACGAAGAAGCGGAAGCGCAGTACCTGGCTGCCTCGGAGGCGCTGGCCGAGGCCCAGGCGCAGTATGAACAATACCTGATCCAGCAGCAGTGGCTGAACGTCTATTCTCCGGTGGACGGCGACGTGCTGATTGTTTACCAGCACGAAGGCGCTTATGTGCAGGCAGGTATGCCCGTGGCGCTGGTGGGTGATTTCTCGCGGCTGCAGTTCAATTCGACGCTGAACGACGCGGATACCCGGTATCTTTCCGTGGGCACGAAGGCGGTGCTCCGGTTCCAGGACGCGACAACACTGGAAAAAGCCTACGGCACAGGATATGCGGCGGGCAACCACGGCGCGAACCCACAGGTGCGGGCGACGCTGGTGAGCATTCAGCCGCCTCCCCACGAACCGGCGGACATCCGGCGGGCCGTCTGGGAGATTGACAACCGCTCTCGGATTTTTGAGCCGATGACCTATACAAGTGTGACCCTCGAAACCGAGACGCCCCATACGTGCCTGACAGTGCCCCGGCTGGCGCTGCTCGATTCCAAGATGGATACGGTGTTCGTTGTGGACGCCGAAGGCATCGTGCATCGCCGCACCGTAACGGCAGGCGTCAGCGACGGACAGGGCGTGGAGATCGTCTCCGGGCTCTCCGAGGGTGAAGTGGTCGCCGTAGGGCGGCTGGACGGACTGGCGGATGGCCAGCGGGTGGACATCGTGATGCAGAAAGGGGAAGAAGGATGACGGCACAGGAAAGCGCAGGCGAGAGCGCCCGGGAAGTCCGGGAGCGAAAGCGGCATGAGATTTTCAGCCAGGAAGCGCTGGACAAGATGCGCTCCCCGGAAAAACTTGACACGATGATCCTGATCACAACCCCCATAACGTGGATGGGCTTGATCGCGGTGGCGGTAATGGTCCTCGCCGTGCTCATCTGGTCGATATTCGGCTCCTTCACGGTGAAGGCCGACGGCATGGGCATGATCATGGATCCCAGCGGCGTCGCAACGGTGGCGTCCCTTTCCTCGGGAACGGTGGACGAACTCTACGTCCATCCAGGCGAGCGGGTAACGCAGGGGGCGCGTATTGCCCATATCACCCAGGCGCAGCAGGAAGCCAGCACGCGCATGGCGCAGTACGCGCCGGAGCTCGCCACCAGCGCTCGTGAGGCAGCGGCCCGCGTGCATGAGTTTGACTCCTATCGTTACCAGCAGGACGTGACCGAATACATCCGCGCCACCCATGACGGCATTGTGGACGAGATATTCATCAACAAGGGCAGCATCGTGGGCAGCGGCATGACCGTCTGCACCCTTCGGATCATGGACGGGCGCAGCGAACTGCAGGGCGTCCTGTATATTCCGGTGGAAAAGGGCAAGCGCGTGGAGCCGGGCATGACGATTCAGCTTGCGCCCAACGGTGTGGACGTTTCCCAGTCGGGAAGCTTGATCGGCACGGTTCGCTCGGTGTCCCAGTACCCGGTTTCGCTGCAGGCGATCCAGAAGAGCCTGGCCAACGATCATCTGGCCCAATGGATCGTTCAGGCGCAACAGAGCGCTGTGATGGAGATCAACTTCGACCTGGTGCGGGACGACTCCAACCCCTCCGGTTTTCTCTGGACTTCCAGCGTGGGCGAGCACAAGCCTGTCACGGCGGGTAGCTTCTGCACCGGGTCCATCATCATCGAACGCCAACCCCCAATCCAGAAAGTCTTCTATAAGTTGAGCCAGTGGCTGAGGAGCAGGTGAGCGCATGTCTTTATGGGATAAAATTGAGGGCATGTTCACCAGGGACGTCACGCGTGTCAAAGTGCCGACGATACTCCAGATGGAAGCGACGGAGTGCGGCGCCGCGTCCCTTGCGATGGTGCTTGCCCATTTCGGTATGTGGGTGCCCCTCGAAAAACTCCGGGCGGAGTGCGGCGTTAACCGCGACGGCTCCAAGGCGAGCAACATCGTCCGGTGCGCCTCGTCCCGTCATTGTGACGCCCAGGGCTTCCAGCTCGGCATCGACGAGCTGCTGGACGCGGTGGGCGAAGGGCTGTTCCCACTGATCATCCATTGGGAATTCAATCATTTCGTGGTATTGGAAGGCATTGTCGACGATACGGCCTATCTGAACGACCCTGCCATGGGCCGCCGTACCGTGCCGGTGAAAGAGCTTCGCACCTCCTATACGGGCGTCGCGGTCTCTGTCTCGCCCGGCGAAGGCTTCCAGAAGGAAGGCGAGCGTTACAACGTCTTTAAGGACATCATGTCCAAGCTAATGGAAGACAAATGGGTCGCGCTTTACATCCTGATCCTGGAATTTTGCGCCATCATCCCCGGTCTTGCCTCGCCGGTCATGAGCCAGATATTCATGGACGAGATTCTGACGGGTAAGCATCGGGAATGGATGTTCAACTTCTGTATCGCCATGGTGGCCTCCTTCCTGCTGTCCGGCCTCATGGGCTGGCTGCGGGCCGTGGTGCTGACCCGTTGGCAGACGAAGCTGACGCTGGCCGATTCGTCGAGCTATTTCTGGCACCTTCTGCGGCTGCCAATGCAGTTCTTCCATCAGCGGTTCGCGGCGGAAGTCGCGGGCCGCGTCGGATTCAACGCCGACATCGCCGGCGTCTTGTCCGGACCAGCGGCCACGGCCGTGCTGGACCTCCTGGTGGCTATCTTCTACCTGTTGCTACTGTTGCAGTATAACGTGACGCTGACGTTGATCGGCGTGGCCTTCTGCTCGGTGGAGATTATCATGTTCTTCGCCATGCGACGGAAGCTGACCGACCTCAATATGCGTATCCAGCAGGACTCGGGCAAAGCCTACGGCGTTTCCATGAACGGCCTTCGCATGATTGAGACCATCAAGGCGAACGGTGACGAAGCCGATTTCTTCACGAAATGGGCGGGCTACCAGACGCGGGTGCTCTCCGCTTCGCAGGAAACGACCCTCTGGTCCATGTCCGTGAACCTCCTGCCGACACTTCTTTCCGGCGTCAACAGCGCCCTGATCATGACTATCGGCGGCTTCTCCATCATGGACGGCACGCTGACCGCCGGTATGTTCACGGCGTTCCAGCAGCTCATGGGTAGCTTCCAGGCGCCGGTGAACGCGCTGGTGGGCCTCGGCTCGACGCTGCAGACCACCGAGATGCAGATGCAGCGACTGAACGACGTGCGCCGCTATGAGATGGACAGCCTGAACTTCCCCTCGGAAGAGGAAGAAGCGAAGAAATCTTTCCCGCGCAGCCGCCTGTCCGGCGACGTGACGCTGACGGACGTTTCCTTCGGCTACAGCCCGCTGGAAGCGCCGCTCCTTTCCGGTTTCAACCTGCACGCGGCGCCTGGTGACTGGATCGCCGTCGTCGGTGCCTCCGGCAGCGGCAAATCCACGCTGGCGAAGATTGTCACGGGGCTCTACGAGGAGTGGAACGGTACCGTGGCCTTTGACGGCGTGCCGCGGCGCGAGCTGCCGCGCACCGTTGTCATTAATTCTTTGGCGGCGGTGGATCAGGACATCACCATGATTTCGGGAACCGTGGCGGAAAATATCGCCCTGTTCGACAGCTCCGTGCGCCGTCAGGACATTCAGCAGGCGGCCATGGACGCCTGCATTCACGACGACATCATGCTGCTTCCCGGCGGCTACGATGCGCAGGTCGCCGAGGGCGGCATGAACTTCTCCGGCGGCCAGCGGCAACGCCTGGAAATTGCCCGCGCCCTGGCGACGAACCCGGCGATCCTCGTCCTCGACGAGGCTACCAGTGCGCTCGATCCGCTGACCGAGAAAACCGTCCTCGACAATATCCGCCACCGCGGCTGTACCTGCCTGATCGTGGCCCATCGCCTCTCCACCATCCGTGACTGCGACGAGATCATCATGCTCGACCACGGGCATATCGTGGAGCGTGGCACCCATGTGGACATGATGGCCCATGACGGTCCGTACAAGATGCTCATTGAGGAACAGGAGGCCATGCGATGAACGAGGAAATGACCATGAACAGCGCCGAAGATGTGCAGCTTCGTGCCGGCAAGCGTTTCCTCCTGGAGAGCGAGGACGCCTACGTCGAAATCGTGTCCGGCGTCGTGGAGGCTTACGCCGTCACCAAGGGCGACGTGTCCTTTCGACGGACGTTCCTGGCGGGCTTTGAGGCGGGAGATGCCGTTTTCCCCGCCATGGACGAATTCGAGCAGATCGACGTGCAGATCTACGTCATTGAGGACGCCGTCCTGCGCGTAGTGCCTTTCAGTAAGAAAACGGCGGAGGAACTGCAGCCGCTGATGAAAGCCTGGCTCTCCCGGCTGGTGGAACTTCCCTGGATGCGCATCATCGCCGACCAGGGCGATGACATCCTGCAGAAATGGCGGCAGGGCACGGCGCTCAAAGAGGGCTCCAAAGATGAACTTCTCGAATCCTTCCGGGACAACGAGGGCATTTTCGCCATGCTCCTGGGCGTGCATTTCGGCGCCGAGGACGGGCGCCTTTCCCAGCGGCTCGAAGTCCTCAAAAAGAGCAAGAAGATGTTGTTGGAAAACGGCGTCCGCAGCCTCCTGGGCGAAGAGCCTCTGTACGGGAACGCCGGCACCGTCATCAAGAAAGCGGCGGAGGACGCCACCTTCGTCGTGCAGCACGTGGCGAAAGCCCTGTCCATGCCCACCGACATCATCCATCTCTCGGCGGAGACCGCTTCCCATCTGGACGCCCCCACGATCCTGCGGCGCCTCGTCCAGAAGGGCAATATGCAGATGCGTGTCGTCAAGCTGCCTGAGGATTGGTACAAGAACGACGGTGGCGTGATGATCGCCCATTGGACGCCCCAGGGCTCGAAAGACAAGATCCTCATGGCGCTGGTGCCGGAAAGCCCGGAAAAATACCGCGCCTATACGCCGAATCGCGCCGAGGGCTTCGAGGTTACCGAGGCCGTAGCGAAGGAAATCGATCCGGAAGCGTTTCTTTGCTATGCCGGATTCCCCGCCCGGGCGCTCAAGATGTGGGACCTCGTGAAGTTCATGTTCTTCCAGTGCTGGAAGGCCGACTATCGCACGATCCTGCTCTGCAGCGTCTTCGCGGGCATGATCCCGCTGGCGACGCCGATCATCACCGAGACGATATTCCAGGACATCATCCCGATCCTCGACCGTCAGGGACTGGCCACCGTCACGCAGGCGCTGATGGTCACCAGCTTCACCACGGCGGCCCTTTCCATCGTGCGCTCCATCGCCGTCATGCGCATTTCGACCCATATCGAGATCGCCGCCGAGGCGGCCATGTGGGGACGGCTGCTCACGATGCCGACGAAATTCTTCCGGAAGTTCACCACCGGTGAGCTGGCCAGCCGCATGGCGGGCATTGGCATAGCGAAAAGCCTTGCCTCCGGCGGATTCGTCGACTCGGTGTTCAGCTTCTTCTTCTCCTTCTGGAGCATCTTCCTGATGTGCTATTACAGCTTCAAGCTGACCGCCGCCGCCATCGCCGTCTGGATCGTGTACTCCGCTTTCCAGGCCGCGGTCCTCAAGCGGACCCTTGACTTCCAGCGGAAGATCATCGAATCCAGCAACAAGACGGCGGGCGTCATCCAGCAGATTTTCGCGGGTCTGGCGAAGTTCCGCGTGCAGGGCGCCGAAGAACAGGCCTACAGCCTTTGGACCAGAAACTTCGGCCGGAGCTGGAACCTGGGCCTGCAGCTCCGCTGGCAGCAGAACTACGTCGGCCTGATCTCCAGCCTCCAGCCCTTCGTGCTGACGTTGATCCTCTACTGGATCGCCATCTACGGCATGGGCGAGGAAGGCAAGGGCGGCGGCATCACCTACGCCCAGTTCCTGGCCTTCAACTCCGCCTATTCGAGCTTCAACGGCGTCATGGGCGGCTTCCTTGGCTTCATCAGCCAGTACTTCGCCCTCCAGCCCCAGATCGAGAATCTCCGTCCCCTTCTGGAGGAGACGCCGGAGTCCAGCGGCGACCGGCAGGACGCCGGCAAACTCACCGGACAGCTGGCGGTTAACCATCTCTCCTTCGCCTATCCCGACCCGCAGACCGGCGAGCCGGGGCCGGAAGTCCTGCACGACGTCAGCTTCTCCGTCATGGCGGGCGAGAACGTCGCCATCGTCGGGCGCTCCGGCTGCGGCAAGAGCACTCTCGTGCGGCTGCTCCTGGGCTTCGAGGACCCGAAGGCCGGCTCCGTCACCTTTGACGGGCAGGACCTCGCCGACCTCTCCCTGCCCTCCGTGCGCTCCCAGATGGGCGTGGTGCTGCAGAACGGCCAGCTCATGACCGGGGACATCTACTCCAACATCATCGGCACCCGTCTCCTGTCCCAGGAAGACGCCTGGGAGGCGGCGGAGGCGGCGGGCATCGCCGACGACATCGCCATGATGCCGATGGGCATGCAGACCGTCATCAGCGAAGGCAGCTCCAACATCTCCGGCGGCCAGCGGCAGCGGCTCCTGATTGCCCGCGCCCTGGTGGCCAAGCCGGCCATCCTGATCTTCGACGAGGCCACCAGCGCCCTCGACAACCGTTCCCAGGCCATCGTCACCAAGAGCCTGGACGCGCTGAAGGCTACCCGCATCATCGTCGCCCACCGTCTTTCCACCATCCGGGGCTGCGACCGCATCATCGTTATGGATGCCGGTCGCGTCGCCGAGATGGGCAGCTTCGACGAGCTGATGGAAAAGGACGGCCTTTTCGCCAGCCTGGTGCGGCGGCAGGTCGCGTAACGAATTCGAGGTGTATATTCCTATGAAAAAGGAGCTTCTTCTGGCCGCGGCGCTTCTCGCTCTCTCCTGCGGGCAGGGCGACGCGGCCGTCCGGCTCTCCCTCGCCGAGAGCGTGGATATGGCGCTGGCCACCCACGAGAATATCGAGATGGCACAGGCGGCCCGCGACGCGGCGAAGTGGAACCTTTCCGCCGCGCGCCGCGCCACCGGCTTCAATCTCGGCTGGCAGTCCACCGCCAACCGCATCGGCGGCCGGTCCTACAAGAGTTATCGCCGTTCGTATGACGAGCAGGGCGGCGACCCTTACAACTACACGTTCAGCAACAGCTTCTCTCTGTCGCTGCCCCTCTATACCGGCGGGCGCCTTGAGAACAACATCGCCGCCAGCCGGCACGGCCTCTCCGCCGCCGACCTTACACTGGAAAGCACGCGGCAGAACGTGCGCTTCCAGGCGCTCCAGGCGTACTATGACCTCCTGCAGCAGCAGAACCTACGGAACGTCTCCCAGTCCGCCGTGAACATGGGGGTCGAGCAGCGCAACCTGATCCAGGTCCAGTTCGAGGAAGGCGCGGTGGCCTATGCTGACGTGCTGCAGATGGAAGTCCAGCTCGCCGATTACCGGCAGGGCCTCGTCAGCGCCGAGGGCAGCCTCGACGCGGCGCGGTACACCCTGGCCCGCGTTGTCGGCTTACCGAAGGAAACCGCCATCGAGCCCACCGACACCTTCACCTACGTACCCTTTCCCCATACCCTGCCCGAGTGCGAGGAATATGCCCTGACGCACCGGCCCGACGGCGCCGCCGCCGAGTGCCGCGTCAAACAGTACGAGGCGGGCAAGAACGCCCAGAAAGCCGGCTGGCGGCCCTCCCTGCAGGGCGTCGCCAACAAGAACATCAGCGCCAACGACCCCTTCAAGAAAGAACGCAGCGACTCCTGGGACGCCGGCGTGGCCCTCTCCTGGACCCTCTATGACAACTTCGTGACCTCGGCCAACGTCAACGCCGCCAAAGCGCAGGAGATGCAGGCCCAGGCCCAGGCCGACGGCCTCTGGAATGACATTCGCCTCGAAACGAGGACGGCCTACGCCCAGATGAAAGCGGCGGAGGAAAACATCCGCTCCACCGAGCTTGCTGTCAGGCAGGCGGAGGAAAGCTACAAGATCGCCCAGATCCGTTACGAGGAAGGCGTGGACATCTTGCTGAGCGTCACCAACGCCCAGGAAAAGCTCACCCAGGCGCGCTCGAACTACTACAGCGCCCTCTACCAGTACAACCTCTACAAAGCGGCGCTGGAAAAGGCCATGGGCCTGCCTGTCGGCCTTGACGTGCCGGATTACATGATGAAAGTGGAAGGCGGCAGCAAGCGATGAAAGCTACGATGAAAAAACCGTTGCTTGTCGCGGCGGCGTTCCTCGTCCTCGGCTTCGGCCGCGGCGCTGGGGCCACCCCGCTCTCCGTGGATGAGAGCGTTCGCATGGCCCTGGCCACCCATGAGGACATCCAGGCGGCCGAGGCGGCCAGAGACGCTGCTCGCTGGGACCTCTCATCCACCCGCCGCGCCACCGGCTTCAACTTCGCCTGGCGCTCCGAAGCGACGCACATCGGAGGCTCCGACTACGGATACTACCAGAGCCGCTATCGGCACCGGGACGCCACCCCCGAAGACGACTACTGGAACTGGCTGATAAACATGTTTTACGGGCGTCAGAATGACCCCTATCAGTCCGCTTACACCAACTCCCTTTCGCTGCGTTTCCCCGTCTATACCGGCGGGCGTCAGGAAAACTCCATCGAGGCCGACCGCCAGGCGCTGAACGCCGCCGATCTCGCATTGGAAAACGCCCGGCAGGAAGTGCGCTTCCGGGCCCTCCAGGCGTACTATGACCTCCTGCAGCGGATAAACCTTCGGAACATATCGAAATCCGCTGTAGGCATGGCCGGATCGCAGTGCGCCCTGATCCGCGTCCACTTCCAGGAGGGCGCCGTGGCCTACGCCGACTTGCTGCAGATGGAAGTCCAGCTTGCCGACTACCGGCAGAGCCTCATCAGCGCCGAGGGGCGGCTGGAAGCCGCGCGCTACACCCTGGCCCGCGTCGTCGGCCTGCAGCAGGACACGCCCATCGAGCCCACGGACGACCTCACCTACGTCCCCTTCCCGAAAACCCTGCCCGAATGTGAGGAATACGCCCTGACGCACCGGCCTGACGGTGCCGCCGCCGAGTGCCGCGTCCGGCAGTACGAAGCCAACAAGAACGCCCAGAAAGCCGACTGGCAGCCGACGATTCAGGCCATCGCCAACAAGAACGTCGTCTCCAACCAGCCCTTCGCCAAAGACCGGACCGAGACATGGGGCGTGGGACTCCAGCTTTCGTGGAGCGTATTCGACAACGGCGTCACCGCGGCCAAAGTCCACGCCGCCAAAGAGCAGGAGCTCGAGGCCCGGGCCGAAGCCGACAACCTGCGCAGCAACATCCTGCTGGAAACGCGCAACGCCTATGCCGAAATGAAAGCGGCCGAGAAGAACATCCGCGACACCCGGCGCGCCGTCCGACAGGCCGAAGAAAGCCTGAAGATCGCCCAGACCCGCTACGACGAAGGCGTGGACATCCTGCTGAGCGTCACCAAGGCCCAGGAGAAACTGAACACGGCGCGGTCAAACTACTACACCGCCTTGTATCGGTACAACCTCAACCGGGTGACATTGGAAAAAGCCATCGGCGTCCCCGTGGCCATTGACGTGCCGCTTTACATGGCTGCCGTCGAACAGGGGAAAAGCGCCAACGAAGCCATGAAAGAAGCGGCCCTCTCCCCGGCCGCCGGCGTAACGCCGGTAAGGGAAACGCGGGGGTAACGTGGCAGCGGATAACCGGGCAGAGACAGAAATGTAAGGAGGTTTTTCATCATGGACAGCAAGGAGCCGAGCGGTACGAAGAAGATGAAAGAGAAGTTTGATGACCGGAAGATGACGGCGGACCAGCTCGAAGACGTCGCGGGCGGCACCAAGTGGTAGATGATGATGGATAGCAAATTCCTGAACTACATGCTGGGCGATAAAGTGTGCAGGCGCTGGAACGGAGAAGAAGTAGACTGGGAGGACAACTATCCCTACGTGTACATTCGGGACGCCTGGGAGAAAGTCGGCGTCAAGGCCAGTATGAGCGATCATATGGATGTACCTAACACTTACAGCATCGACGGTCGTCAGGTCACCCGGAGAGAAGCCTTCTTGCACGCGCAGAAGGTTCTGAACAAATTCGTGACGGACAGCGACTGGATGTAGCGGGAGAGGATTCCTTCCGGCGCGTCTCGCCATTCGATACGCCACCGGCATTTCTCAGTTGGTCGCCGACTGACAGGGAAATGATTGAAGAAGGCGGTTTTTGTAGACGGCAAGAAGGTCACCCGGAACAGAGTCATGGAGTACACGCAGTTTAACATGGGCAAGTTCTTGGAGGTCAAGGAGCGGAAGTAACAGGGAAGCCGGATTCCCAAATACAAGGGAGGTTTTCCTCATGACAGGCAAGCCCGATTTTGTAGTGCGCTTCTCTGCAATAATCGTTTTCCGTTTGCGGCAGAGCGTTGCAGCGAACGGGTAAGAACGGAGAGATACAAGGAAGGAAAAACCGTGAAAATCAACGGCAACAATATCTCCAAGGAAGTGCTGACGAAAGCCATGGCCTGCGATACGCCCAAGGAACTGGTGAAGCTGGCGAAGGAAAACGGCGTCGATTTGACGGAGAAGGAAGCAGAGGCGTACCTCTCCGAGATGGAGGACATCGACCTCGACCACGCGCAGATGAAGAGCGTGGCTGGTGGCGGTGACGTCTGCTGGGATAGATGCGGCGGCCATGATGATTGTCCAACGCCAGGAGGCACATGAGCTTTGGTAAAGAAATTTCGCCATGGGAAAAAGCCCCGGTGCTCCGGGGCTTTACTTTTTGGTGCGCCCTTCATTGGGTGCGGACGATGGTACGGTATGGCTTCGCTGCCATCGTCGGAGGAGCCATGAGAATTTCAATGTCAATAGATTTGATTCCGATATTTTGCCGGGCGTTTCTTCGATGGCCGCCAGAGCGCGAAAAACGCGGAGAGAAGCGAGGCCTCTCTCCGCGTGGACAAACCAGGGCCGCGTCTTTTTCGCCGCCCTGAACGTGAGAAGGGGAGAGGAGGAACGCGCGGGAACGCGATTCCTTCTCTCCCCGTTTCATTGTCGTATCTTTTTACTTGATTTCGTCTTTGATTTTAAGGAATTCCTCGGCGTCCGCCCGGTCGAGATCGATGCCGCTCTCCTTCGCCTTCTCGATCAGCTCGTCGGCCGTCTTGCAGGACTTGGCCAGCGCGATCTGTTCCGGGGTAAGTTCCTTGCCTTTGTACATCATGGTTGTCATTCCTCCTCGAATAGAAAATGAAATCAGACATCTTCATTTTACATCAAAAACGGTCGACAGGCAATCCGGAGAAATGGATTCACTGTTTTTCCCGGCAAAGGCGCGGGCGTCGCCGCAGTCTGAAGCGGGCTCCTCCCGCCCGGCGCCATCCTTTTCCGAATTCCATGCAGGAATTGCGGAACCGACAGCGAATCATTACAGGAGGGGATGATGCGTCCGGATAGAATTTCTGATCGGTTGTTGCGCAGGATTGAAAGGAAGTTTTTGCAGGTGAATCAGACCGACTACAAGCAGAAATGCAGTTTGGGAATGTTTCTGGTTGCCCTCGGTATCGTTTACGGGGATATCGGCACGTCCCCGATGTACGTCATGAAGTCGATCATCGAAGGGAACGGCGGAATCGCTTTCGTGGATGAGGCGTTCATCGTCGGTTCACTGTCGCTGGTCATTTGGACGATTACGCTGCTGACGACGGTGAAGCACGTGATGATCGCGCTGCGCGCGGATAATCACGGGGAAGGCGGGATATTCGCGCTTTACAGCCTGGTCCGCCATTGCGGGAAATGGCTGATTGTTCCCACGATGATCGGCGGTTGTACCATGTTGGCCGATGGCGTCCTGACTCCGGCGGTGACCGTCACAACCGCCGTGGAAGGCTTGCGCAGCATCGACGCCGTGCACGCTTTCCTCGGCAGCGGGCAGGTCGTCGTCGTCCTGATCACGTTGGCGATCATCAGCCTCCTGTTCATGATCCAAAGCAGCGGGACCGGTTCGATTGGCAGGCTGTTCGGGCCGGTCATGGTGGCGTGGTTCCTGTTCCTGGGCGTTACGGGATTATGGTTGACGCTGGAAGACCTCTCGATCCTGCGGGCCTTGAATCCGGTATATGCCCTGCACATCCTGTTCAGCCCCGACAACCGGGAGGGGTTGATGATCCTGGGCAGCGTTTTCCTGTGCACCACCGGCGCGGAAGCCCTTTACACGGATATGGGGCACGTCGGCCGGGCCAACATCTTCGTCAGTTGGCCTTTCGTCAAAGTCTGCCTGATTCTGAATTATATGGGGCAAAGCGTCTGGATCATTCACCATCAGAGCGACCCTGTCATACAGGTTATTTCGGGTGTCAATCCCTTTTATATGATGCTCCCGGCGTCGTTGCGGCCGGCGGCGATCCTGCTGAGCGCGCTGGCGGCGATCATCGCCAGCCAGGCCTTGATCAGCGGAAGCTATACCCTGGTGCATGAGGCTGCCAGTCTCGATCTCATGCCGCATCTGAACGTGCGGTATCCTTCCGACACGAAAGGGCAGATCTATATTCCCCTGGTGAACCATCTCCTGTGGTTCTTCTGTGTGGTCGTGATCCTTTACTTCCGCAGCGGGTCCCGGATGGAGAACGCCTACGGTCTGGCTATCACAATCAGCATGCTGATGATGACGATTCTGTTCTGCGTGTATATCGGAGTGCTTCACAGGCACCGGCTGGCGGCGGCGCTGTTCGCGGCGGTTTTCTTCGCGATTGAAGGCGTATTCTTCGTCTCGAGCCTCGGGAAATTCGTGGTCGGCGGCTATGTGGCGATCATCATTTCCCTGGCGATCCTCTTTGTCATGATTGCCTGGTATCGCGGAACACAGATCGAGCAGGTGCAGAAAATCTCCCTGAAGATGCGGGATCATCTGGCGGACATCAAAAACCTGATGAACGACGATGCGATTCCTCTTTGCAGCAATAATATGGTGTATCTGGTGAAAGGAGAGGAGTCGGAAAAAATCGACCGGGACATCCTGTATTCGATCCTGGACAAGGATCCGAAGCGGGCCGATGCCTATTGGTTCATCAGCGTCAACGTGACTGACGACCCGAATCAAAAGCAGTACAGAGTGGAAACATTCGGAACGGATTACATTTTCCGCGTGCATCTGTATCTCGGTTACAAGGTGAAACCCAGCGTCAATATCTATCTCCGACAGGTCGTGCACGATCTGCTGGCCACGGGTGAATTGCCGAAGCAGAACCGGCGGCACTCGATCTATGGGCCTTCGGAGGTGGGGTCCTTCAAATTCTGCATGATCCGGAAGATGATGCCCCAGGAAGGCGAGATCCATCTGGCGGATAACCTGCTGATCCATGCGAAGTACTTCATCCGCCGCATCGGCGGCAGTCCGATTCAGTGGCTGGGCCTGGAAACTTCCAACGTGATCGTCGAATACGTGCCTTTGTTCCTGCCGCGGAGTCAGAAGGAGGACCATCTGGAACGGATCTGACCCCGGCCGCTCGTAAGAGCGCAAAGAAACGCCGGCCAGGATGCCGATGTTTAAG
Organism: Selenomonadaceae bacterium; assembly: GCA_016280345.1. Lineage (GTDB taxonomy): Bacteria > Bacillota > Negativicutes > Selenomonadales > Selenomonadaceae > RGIG3544. The sequence goes on from JAEEGN010000108.1 coordinate 29,679, forward strand.
GGAACGTCATATTCTATAATAAATAAAGAATATGTTTAAGGCAAAAATGAAATAAAAAAATTTGCCAACACCGTCCTTTTTTTCGTTTCTGAATCGTATAATAAAATAGAGGGGGAAAAATGGCATAGGGGGCGACCATCACAGCAAAAAAAAGAGGCGTTGAGCCCGGGCAGGGGCAAAACGTGAAGACAGGACCAGCGTATCAGGTATCAAGATCGGAAAGGAGAAGAGAGTCATGACAATTTCGAATACGGAGAGAATGAAGAAGAAGTTTGCGGGCAAAATGCTCGCGGTGGAAGAGATGGAAGAGATCGTCGGAGGGGCGATGTCGGGCATGAACCAGGACGCGGCGCTCTTCAAGCAGATGGGATACGACAATATCCCCGTCATCGGCGGTACGGAACAATGGAAAAAGGTTTGGGCTTCCTTCGGCGTCGATGCGGCAAAGACGCAGGACGGAGGGAGTGCCTATTCCGTCAACGGCAAGCCCATCACCCAGGGAGAGGCTTGGAAGATGGTGAAAGAGGCGAAATCCGGTATGAATATCCAGGGATTCACTATCCCCGTCGGCAGGCGGTGAGGCTGGCGGCGGGCGCCGCTCTCGGAACGGACGGCTCGGCGGCAAGATGGCCGTCGGGAATTGGCTGCGAAAGAGCGCCGAAGGATTCCGAACAGAAAAAGCGCCCGCGATTTGCGGGCGCTTTCCTGGGTGGTGCATGCTTCTAGTTGATTCATCTCTTGGCGAATACGGATTCTTTGGCCACGTCGTCCGCGTCGTTGGACCACGTCAGGCGACCTCCGTTCAGAAAGAACGTGCCGGAGCCGTTCTCGTAAAGAATTTCTTCCGTATAGTTGCCGTCGCGGTCGTACTGCCGCTCGGTGCAGACGCAATCCTCGTAGGCGAAGGCATCGGAACCGGCCGGTTCCGCCGTCATCCGCCAGTATGTCTTCCTGGCGGCGCCGTTGGGCCAGGTCACGGTGACCTCATAGGCTCCGTCGCGCGGAACGACCGTGATGATGGCGCGCTTCGCGACCGTCTCACTCCAGCGTCCGGCGAAGGCGTCCTCTTCCACCGTGTCCGGGGAAGCGGCCGCATATGCCGGTATGGCGTCCGGCGCAGCGGCGGTTCCTAACAAAAGGAGGAAAGAGGAAAAAAGCGCGGCGGCGGCAATTTTTCCATAGTTCATATCCGTTTCCTTCCAAATATGCATTCATCCGGCATTCCGCAAACGTCGCGGCATCGTTCCGTCCTGGTCCGTTTTACTTGATTTCGTCTTTGATCTTGAGGAACTCCTCGGCGTCTTCCTTGGAGAGATCGAAGCCGCCCTCCTTCGCCTTCGCGATCAGCTCTTCCGCCGTCGTGCAGGATTTTGCCAGCGCCAGCTGCTCCGGGGTGAGTTCCTTGCCTTTGTACATCATGGTGAAAAACCTCCTTAAAAAAATAGATAGAAAATGTGCTGCCCTGCCCTCCCCGAGGGGAGGACAGGATGTGCAGGACAACTTTCCTGTCCCCTGGTTCCTGTACGGGACCGTCTGAAAACCGTCGAATTTTCAGAGATTCCCAAAAACGCAATTCCTTCCGGGATGGGCGCGCGGAAAGCGCGGGCACGGAAGCGCCCGGCGCCGGATGTCATCAGGCGGATTGCCTTCCCTGCTTTCAAGGTTTCATCCTTTCTTTTTCATTTTACTACGCTTGCCGTCCGTTGACAAGGGGAGGATTTCAAGGAACACGTATTTCTTCTCCGAACCCTGTGCCCCGGCGGCGTCTGTCGGTGGAAACGAAGGAAAGACAAGCGATAGGGGGATTATCGTGAATACGCGTCCGGTTTAATGATGAAAATACATGTTCGGTTTAATAAAATTCTTTTTTCGTTTTTCCATTTTTTTTCCGCAGAGCGTCCATTTTTGATCTCGTGAATCGTATAATATAATAAAAGCAAAAATATGAAGCTTGAAGGGGGTGGAGCTGTGGATCCAGAAGTGAAGAAAGACGCAGAGGCGATGGACAGGGAACTGGAAGCGCGCATTCATCGCGCTGACTTCTCCGGCGAAAATGGCGGCCTGTTGGAGCGCCTGTGGGCCAAGATCCAATCGCGAATCTACACCGAGAACAGCTCGGAAGAAATACTCGAGGATATCGATCTTTCCGCGGAAGAACTGTCCATGCTTTCGGCGGCGAAAGGCAATCCCTTCGCGGGGTTCGCCGCTTTCCCGAAGGACGGGAAGAAACCGGGGGGAAACGGAGGGACATGAATCATGAAGAACAAAGAAGAAGACAGGACGACGACGGAGGTCGCCAAAAAGCCGGGACGGGGCCATTTCCTCTGTGAGAAGGCGCCGTGGCTGGTCCTGACGGTCGGCACCTTTTTGCTCTCGGTTATTTTCCCGCTGGTCGGGATTCTGTCGGCGGCGGCCTTGCGGAATGTCCTGCCTTTTGACAAGGATACCGGGGAAGCGCTGCTCTGCATGGCTTCGAGCTTCCTGCTGCTTTGGATGATCAAGCGGTGGTTTTCTCCC
>JAEEGN010000109.1 GCA_016280345.1 Selenomonadaceae bacterium
ATTCCGTACCGTAGGCCTTTGAGAAGTCCGTCCGCTCGAAGGTCACTTTCTTCGGCCGCATGAGCGGCAGCAAATAGCGCGCCATATTGTCGGGGATCTCGCTCTTGAACCACAGCGTCGTGAAATCGCCCATCAGCGCCACCGGGGTGCCGCCCGTGACAAAGGTGCCCGGCGTGCGGTAGAGCATGAGGACACGGCCCGTGATGGGCGCCCGGACGATCTGCCGGGACTCCATGACTTCATAGAGATTCCTTTGGGCCTGCAGCTCGGCAATGGAGGCCTGCGCGGTGAGGTAATAGGCTTCCGCTTCGTCGAGCCGCTCTTTCGGCGTCGCGTCCGCCTGGTAGAGCGTATGCTGGCGGATATAGGAGCGTTCGGCGCGCATCAGCTCCGCCTCCGCTTTCGCGAGGCTGCCGTCCGCCTGGCGAAGCTTGATCGGCACGTCCTCATTGATGACGCGCATGACGGGGTCGCCTTCCGAGATCAGCTGCTGCCGCTGTACGAAGGTTTCCGCGACGATGCCGTCCACCTGCGCAACTACGTCGGTATGGACGTCCGAGTAGAGGCTGACGGTCTTCCAGCGAACGACCGGCAGGAGGTCCCGCCGCGTCGCCACGGCTCCGGACAGCGTCATCTTCCGCTCCGACATTCGCTGCGTGATGATGCTTTCACTGGACGAGTTCAGCCATGTGCCGTAACCCACGATGCCGACGGCCAGCACCAGAATGATGACTAGCGCGATAAGAAAATATCTCTTCATAAGAAACCCCTTCCTTGCAGGACGCAATCCTGTACCGGGAAATTGACGCCGGGGCGGAACCGCGCAGAAAGCCCCTATGCCAACGATCCGGAAAAGATACGCCGCTGCCGAAATTTATACAGACCACATCATATCTGTAAAAGGCCAATCATCCTGTCCGGGGGACAAGCCCCATAACCGGCTGTTCCCTTCCGGCAGGGACCGGCCTTTATTGCCGTTTCCTTCAAAGTTTGATGATCACGGTGTTGATACCGGCGTTGTTCTGATATTCCATCTCCTTCGCGATCCGGGAGACCAGACGTATGCCGATGTTCTTTGTCGGATCCGGTTCCGGACTGAACTGGTCCAGACGCTTTTTCGGATTGAATTCCGGGCAGTCGTCCTGGATGCGGATGACCAGCTCATCTTTTACGATAATGCGGATATTCGCGTTGTGGCGCTCGCCCGGCTTGAAGCCGTAATAGACCACGTTGCTCGCCATCTCCTCGACGCACAGCCCGGCCAGCCGCGCTTTTACCCCGTCGACGCCGTACCCTTCGCAGAAGTCGATGATTTCCTCATAGACGTTGATCACGTCGTCCTTGGAGCTGACGGAGCGTTCCAACATACGCGGGTTTTCCTGCCCGAATTCCGGGGAGAGCTTCAGCCAGTCCCCGAACTCCATCGTGAATCCGCCCGCGCGGATGAATACGGAGACGGCTACGACGAGCAGGCAGAGGATATCCGCCAGCGGGAAGGAGAGCCAGACGGCGTCGGAGCCGATGATCGGCGTGCCGATGGCAGCCAGGACGGCCATCAACAGGTTCTCGCCGATGGTCAGCACATTCACCAGCTTCATCTTCCCCTGCACCTGATAGGATTTCAGCAGGATCGAAAGGATCACGTTGAATACCAGGAAGCTCGGGAAGAGAAGCAGCATCCGGCGGGAGGTTTCCCAGGCCAGTTCGGTAGCCGGGTCGTCCGGGGCCGGAACATGGAAGAAGAGATGGGGAATCACGGAGGAGCAGGCCATCAGCGCCGCCATGGTCAACAGTGTCAGCAGGACGCCCTGCTTCAGCGAGAGCTTCGCGACCGACCGGAACGAGAAGCGGTCGTCGTCGCCGAAATAGAGGCTGGCGAGGGCGATGAAAGCGTTCTGGCAGCCCTGCGGAACCGCGCCCAGGATGCCGCAGACCGTTCCCTGCACATTCATCGTCGCCACGGCGGCGTCGCCGACATTGGCCATCAAGGTCATGTTCATGATGTAGGATTTCGCGGTGAGGCCCAGCGAGAACATCAGCGACGGCAGCCCCAGCCGGGCGACGTTTCCCAGCTGGCCGAAGCGGAGATCGCCGAACCCGATGGGAATCGCTTTTGACTTGTCCAGAAAGCTCCGCAGCATCAAAGCGGCGGTCAGCAGATAGCTCATGGCGCTGGCCAGTCCCAGCCCGAAGCTCCCGGCATGGAATACGAGGATGAACGCCAGATCGAGCACGATGTTCAGGATCGTCATTAGGGCGATGGCGATATAGGAGAGCTTGATATCGCTGTTGAAGGGCAGGAAGCACATCATCATGCCGCACAGGACCTGCCCG
>JAEEGN010000015.1 GCA_016280345.1 Selenomonadaceae bacterium
ATTTCCGCCATCTCGTCCACCATGCAGCAGGTCATGGTCTACTGCTTCCTGCTGCTGATGCCGATGATCCTGCTCTCCGGCATCGCGACGCCGGTGGCGAACATGCCCGAGATTTTGCAGATCCTGACCTACGCCGATCCGCTCCGCTTCGCCCTCGATTCGGTGTGGAGGGTGTATCTCGAAGGCGTCGGACTTTCCGCCATCGCGTGGAATTTCGTGCCGATGCTGGCCGTCGCCGCCGTGGCCTTCCCGGTGGCCGGATGGCTGTTCCGGCATAATCTGGGATGAGTTAGGATTCCCCTCGCGGGGATTGCGTTACGCTGCGTGATATTGCGAACACTTCTGACATTGGCTTGTACGATTACAAAAGTTCATCGTCGTGAAATGATACCAGGGGCGCCTCCCCCGTCACAGTCCAGTGGACTGTGACGCCTGCAAAGGGCGTTCCTCCCTTTGAATCCCTCCTTAGGGCCCTGCGGGGCCAAGAATCCGCGGTCAAAGGAAAGTATGACTTTCGGATTTGATCATCCCGCGAGAAAGCTCTTAATAACTTTGACTTTAGCCCATTTTTGCGGGAGTGGGCTTCGCGGCGCAAACATTTAACTCTGTAAAATGGGCTGAACTTTAAGCCGCCGAGAGACTGAATCGCGGGATGAACTGCCCGCTAAGCTGTTATGAACTTTCACCGCGGAATACCGGCTCCGCAGAGCCTTTCAGGGGTGTCCAGCGGGGACGCAGTCCCTGCTGGTGGGGAAGTTTGAAGGGGCGAAGCCCCGTCAAATCGATTGCACGATGGTGAACAGTCATAATCGTATGAGCCAACGAAAAAACCTCTCGTCATAATCGCCTACGAGCAATACAGGCGCTATGAAATATCATTCTCAATCCAACCAAAAGAAAGGATGGTACTGATGGCAGACAGAAAGAACAATCCGGTGAAATACGGCGAGGTCGTCGTCAAGTGCTGGGAAGACGAAGCATTTAAGAAACGCTTCCTCGAGGACCCGGAGAGCGTCCTCTCCGAGGCGGGCTTCGTCGTGGAGGAAGGCGTGACCTACAAGGTCATCGAACAGCCGAAGCAGGTCAGATACTTGGTGCTTCCCCACGAGAAGACGAAAGCCGCCGTGCAGGACATGGCCAAGCGGTTCCTGAACCAGGTGGAGAAAGACGACGCCCTGCTTCCCGAGGGAACCGAGGTCCGCATCATCCAGAACACCGACGATACCCGCCATCTCATTCTCCCAGCTTCGCCGCAGTCTCTGTCGCAAGCCGAGCTGAAAATGGTAGCGGGCGGCGACTCGTGCGAGACGTACACCGATACGGCAACCGCCGTTTACGGAGTGGAGGCTGCGGTAACGGGCACCACCGCAGCGGCTGAGGCTGAGGTCGCGGTTGCCGCCGTAGGCGTGGCCGTATTGGTTTGATGCTGTTGGAGCCGAAAGAGCGGCGGCGGCAATTTTCGCCGTCGCTGCTTTTCTTATTTCACCCACAGGAAACAACCATGAGCAATCAGGAGATTAAGCTGCCCATGAATCCGCAGACCGGAAACATCCGCGAGGCGGCGGAGGCGAAACGGCGGGGCCTGAAACGCCCGCCAACGGGGGAGGCACGCGCATGACGGAAAAGGAAGCGCTCAGGCGGCAGATTGACGCGGCGGCGGGGCGGACGAAGGCGGATCTCGTAGTGAAGAACTGCCGGATCGTCAACGTCTTTTCCGGGGAAATCGAATCGGGCGAGATTGCCGTCCTGGACGGCGTGATCGTCGGCACGGAGGCGGGCTTCGAGGGACGCGGGACCGTCGACGCGGAGGGCCGCTTTGCCGCGCCGGGCTTCATCGACGCCCATACCCATATCGAATCGTCCTTCCTCAGCCCGGAGCAGGCGGGGCGCATGCTCGTCCCCCGCGGGACCGCCACCCTCGTCGCCCACCCTCATCAAATTGCCAACGTCTGCGGCCTCGCCGGCGTCCGCTACATGATGGAAGCGGCGAAAGGCACGAAGCTCAGCATCCTGTTC
>JAEEGN010000110.1 GCA_016280345.1 Selenomonadaceae bacterium
CATCCAGGATTGTTTGCTGGAGGCTCGCATGGTTAAGGCGCACAAACGTCATGGGAAATGGTCTGTGTGCAATCTGCTCAAGCGGCAGGCCGAGCTTTTTTCACAGCTGAACACGAAGCCGGTTGTAGATATGGCATAACATACCTAAAAATTGAAGTTACTGTGATTAGTTGGAGCTGGTTTAATTTTATGCATATGGACAAATCGATTGGTTATTTCTATAATATAATAGCGTCTGGTATAATTATCCGGCGCATATGATTCCCGGCTTTGACTTTAAGCTGGGCATTGTGGCATAGAGGCGGAGGGGTTGTTTCTTGAAAATTGAGGAGGCGTTTGCCGCATACTGGGCTCAGTTGAAGGAACGGCATATTTTCACGCCGTCAGCGCTTTTTTCAGCGGTGGAGCCGGCGTTTGCCGAAAACGGTTTTCGGATGGCGGGGGAGATACGGAGCATTTTGTTAATTCGTCTGGACGCGATCGGCGATATGGTCATGACCAGCGGCTTTATTCGTGAATTGCGAAGGAATTATCCGCTGGCCCGGATTGACATGGTAGTGAACCCTCTGGTAGAGCAGATGGTGGAGCTTTGTCCTCATGTGGACGAGATATACACTTTTGACCGGAAAATTTTCCAGCAGGATTTGGCGTCTTGTCTTGATCAAATGCTGGCGCTTTGTCAGAATGAACTCTGGGAAAAGCGATACGATTTGGCTATCTGCCCTCAGTGGGGCGATGAGAAACGAGATCTCCTGCTTTTAGCCTATATGAGTGGCGCCCGGGAACGGGTATGCTACCGGCAGGCGATTGGCCTGGTGTATTATCCGAAAGCGAATATCGGTCCGGAAGCGGAGGATTTCCAGCGATCGTTGCGTTTCCGTGCCGGCATGACGCCGCCGGAACTCATTCATGAAGTGCCCCGGGTTATGTATTTATTGAAATTGTTAGGGCTTTCGGTGGAGGACGATCGGCTGGAAGTCTGGTTCAGCGAAAAAGACCGGGCGAGGGCACGGCGATGGCTGGCGTCACATCAAGGGGAACTATTGGTGACGTTGGGAATTGGCGCGGGAAGCGGCGAGCGGAAATACCCGGTAGAGAAATACCGGGTAGTGTTGGAGGAAATCGTCCGGCGCTATCCCCAAGCGGTGTTCGTTGTTCTGGGCGCGGCTTCGGAACGGGAGGATGCGGCTTATCTGGCGGCACATCTGCCTTCGGATAGGCTCTTGAATCTTACGGAACAGACGACGCTGCGGGAGTCAGCGGCAGTGGCGACGGAAACGGTACTCTATCTGGGGAACGATACCGGTCTCATGCACATGGCGGCGGCGGCAGGCAAACCGATCATTATGCCGCATATCGAGGCACTGGACCGGGTGATGAAGTGCCCGGGGCTGTATAGTGCTTTTGCCCGCTTTTCACCCTGGCGAACACCATCGATCATCCTGCGCCCGGAACACGCTCTGGGAGAGTGCGGGCGGCACCTCTACTATGGTGGTTGCCGGGAGAAAAAGGTGGCTCATTGTATTACCCAGATTGAACCAGCAGCCATCGTTCAAGCGTTTGACGCAATGTTGCGGAAGATCGGACTGGTTAGGGCTTGAGGCCTGCTATCGTGACGAGAAAATGCAGGGGGAAAAGGGATGCTTGAAGAAGCGGTTGCCGCCTATGCGGAGGAGTTACAGGCGTCGAAACGCCTTGTGTTGACGGATTTATTCGCGGCGGTTGAGCCGGCGTTTGCGGCGGATGGCTTTCGGGACGAGGGCCCCGTGCGGAGCATACTTCTGGTCCGTCTCGATGTGATCGGTGATTTGGTGATGACCAGTTCGCTGATCCGCGAGTTACGGCGCAATTATCCCCAGGCGCGATTCGATGTGGTAACGAGCCCTTTGGTGAAACCCATGCTGGAGGTCTGTCCGTACATCGATAAAGTTTATACGTTTGACCGGTTCTGTTTTTTGGGGCCGGGAAACTTGGTGCCGGGTTTTCTGAAGATGCTGGATCTTTGCCGGGGTTCGCTTTGGCTGCAGCATTACGACCTGGCGATTTGCCCGGAATGGAGCGGCAACAAGGCGGATGTCATGCTCCTCCTTTATTTGAGCGGCGCCCGGCGCCGGCTGGCCTTTGATCAAGTCATTTGGGTGAAAGTCTATATGCCGGGAGTTATCATATTGCCTCAAGATGAGGATTTCCAGCGGTCACTCCGAATCGAGGCGTGCCTGACGCCGCCGGATCTTGTACACGAGGCGCTCCGCCCGTTGCATTTTTTGACACTGTTGGGACTGAAGGCGGAAAGCAATGCTTTGGAGGTCTGGCTTTGCGAGCGGGATCGGGCCCGAGCCCGTCGCTGGCTTTTTCCTTACCGTGACGCTTTCCTGGTGACACTGGGGATCGGTGCCGGCAGCATGGAACGAAGGTATCCGGTGGAAGGATACCGGGTAGCAATGGAACGCATTATTGAGCGCTATCCGGCAACCCGGTTCGTCGTAGTGGGAGGCAAGGCTGAACAGGAGGAGGGGCAGTATCTGGCAAAAAATCTTCCTGCGGGACGTGTCATCGATCTCTCCTGCCGGACGACAATCCGTGAATCGGCGGCGGTGGTAGCGGAGACGGCGCTTTATCTGGGCAATGATACCGGCCTCATGCATATTGCAGCGGCTTTGAAACGCCCTGTAATTCTGGTCTGCCGGGAAGCGCAGGAATGGCAGCCCTGTTATCCGGGCGTAACAAGCGCCCTGGCAAGGTATTATCCGTGGCAGACGATGAACCTTGTCCTGCGTCCGCTCCGTCCTCTGGGCGATTGCGCGACGCTTGATTCCTATGGTGGCTGTGAAGCGGGAAAGCCTCATTGCATAGCGCAGATTCCCCCGGAGGCAATCGTCCGGGCGTTCGACGAGATGATGACCATGTTGCAGAATCCGACAAACACCGGACAGGCGTGAAATTGCGGAAATTTTTCGGCGGGGAGGCAATTTTCTTTGCCTTCCCGCCTTTTGCGTGATAAAATAGCACTATTGGTACTGCACTAAGAATAATCTTTGCGAGATAATCCTTGACAGAGATTAGAATGCGATTTCCAGAGAATTCCGAGGGGGACTACGAATGACAGAGCGAAAATCTTTCTATATCACGACGCCTATCTATTATCCGAGCGCCAAGCTCCATATTGGCCATGCTTATTGTACGACGATTGCCGACGCCGCGGCACGGTTCAAGCGTCTGGCGGGATACGACGTGTTTTTCCTGACGGGCAGCGACGAACACGGACAGAAGATTCAGCTCAAGGCGGCAGAGGAAAAGGTCACGCCGATCCAGTATGTGGATCGCATTGTCGCTGGGTTCCAGCAACTCTGGCAGCGGCTTGGCATCTCCAACGATGATTTTATCCGCACGACGGAGGAGCGCCATCAGAAGGTAGTGCAGGAAATATTCCGCCGCATCTATGCCAAAGGCGATATCTACAAGGGCGAGTACCGGGGGCTTTACTGCACGCCCTGCGAAAGTTACTGGACAGAGCGGCAACTCAAGGACGGCATGTGCCCGGACTGTGGCCGCCCGGTGCAGGAGGTAGCGGAAGAAGCGTATTTCTTTAAGCTGTCTAATTATGCCGACCGGCTTTTAGCGCATATCGAGGCGAATCCGGATTTCATCCAGCCGGTGTCCCGACGCAATGAGATGATCAATTTCATCAAACAGGGGCTGGATGACCTCTGCATTTCCCGGACCTCCTTTGATTGGGGCATTCCGGTTCCTGGGGATGAGAAGCACGTCATATACGTCTGGTTTGACGCGCTGACGAATTATCTGACGCCCATCGGCTTTCTGGACGATGCTACGAAGTTCGGCCGTTACTGGCCGGCGGACGTTCACCTTGTAGGTAAGGAGATTGTACGCTTCCATTCCATTATCTGGCCCTGTATCCTGATGGCGCTCGATTTGCCGTTGCCGAGGAAGGTGTACGGGCATGGCTGGCTGATCGTTGGCGGCGACAAGATGTCGAAATCCAAAGGCAATGTAGTCGATCCGAATCTCCTGATTGACGAGTTTGGCGCTGACGCAATCCGGTATTTTCTGCTTAGGGAGATTGTTCTGGGGCAGGACGGCAATTTTTCCCGGGACGCGCTGATAACCCGTATCAACGCCGATCTCGCCAACGATCTCGGGAATCTTTTGCACCGGACTTTGAATATGATTGGGAAGTTCCAGGCGGGCGTAGTCGAAGCGGCGGGACCGGCGACGGAGATCAGTGTGGCGCTTCGGACGGCGGCGCGGGAAACCGTAGCGGAATATGAGCGCGAGATGGAGGCGATGGAACTTTCGCCGGCCATAAAGCGAGTTTGGGCGTTCATCGGTCGGGCCAACAAGTACATTGACGAAACGGCACCCTGGGCGCTGGCAAAGGATCCGGCAAAGAAAGCGGAACTGGCAACGGTGCTCTATGACCTGGCGGAAAGCCTGCGCATCATCAGCGTCATGATTGCGCCCTTTATGCCCGCCACAGCGTCCCGTATCTGGAGCCAGTTGGGACAGAAGGGCAGCTTTGATGATGTCAGGCTTAACGACATAAAAGATTTTGGCGCCCTTTCGGCGGGTCAGACCATCGGCCGGGCGGAGCAGCTTTTCCCGCGCATCGAGATCGAGGAGGAAGCGGCGACAGCCAAGCCCGTCATGAAGGAAAAGCCGGCGAAAGAGACAAAGGCTGAGGTAAAAGGCTCAGCGGGCGGCGGCGAAGTCACTTTCGAGGATTTCAGCCGCATTCATCTTCGGGTGGTGAAAATACTCACAGCGGAACATGTGCCGGGAACGGACCGACTCCTGAAGCTCACAGTGGATCTCGGCGGCGAGCAGCGGGAGATTGTATCGGGAATCGCTCAGCATTATGAGCCGGAGACGCTGGTGGGAAAGACTGTCGTCATGGTGGTAAATCTGAAGCCGGCGAAAATTCGCGGCATTGTTTCCCACGGCATGATTTTAGCGGCCTCTCAGGGAGATGGCTTGCGACTTTTAGAAGTGGACATGCCGTTGGGCAGTCAGGTAAAGTAAAACGGGAAAAAGGAGCGAAGCGCCACCGGAGCGCGGGATCGCTCCTTTTTCCGTTGCAACGCTTTCCGTTTTGGATAGTAGCGGAACATATTTCGTGAAGGGGGTTGTTTGTCATGGAAACTATGGAAAAAGATACGGTGCTCATCGATACTCACGCCCATATCGCCGGCTGTGATTTCGATGAGGACCGGGATGAAGTGCTTGACAGGGCGCAGGCTGCCGGTATCCTGGCAGTCATCGACTTCGGCACCTGCATGGATATCTCGGAAAAGTCCGTGGCGCTGGCAAAAGCCAATTCCATGGTTTACGCCGGGGTCGGTATCCACCCGAGTGACGCTTTCCCGATGACAGCAGCAGACGACGACCGGCTTGTCCAGTGGACAAAAGAAGAAAAGGTCGTGGCCATCGGTGAGATCGGCCTTGACTATTACTGGGAAAAGGACAGTGAACGAAGGGCCCTGCAACGAAGCATCTTTATTCGTCAGCTTGACCTCGCTCGCCAACTGCATCTTCCGGTCTGTATCCATGACCGGGAAGCACACGGCGATTTAATGACAATCCTGAAGAAGGAGGCGCGAGAGAATTTCGGTGTCATTCACTGCTTCTCCGGCAGTCTGGAGATGGCCCGAGAGCTTTTGAAGCTCGGTTGGCATCTTGGTATCGACGGTCCAATTACCTATAAGAACGCCGCCAAAGCTCCGGAGATTGTCCGGGCAATCCCGGCGGAACGGCTCCTCCTGGAAACGGATTGCCCTTATCTTTCGCCAACGCCCTATCGTGGTAAACGGAACGAGCCGGCTTTCATACGAAAGACAGCGGAATACGCGGCGGAATTCAGGGGCGAATCACCGGAGGATTTATCACGTCAGACGACAGCTAACGCTCGTCGGCTTTATGGACTGCCAAAATAATGAAAAAATCAAAAAGTGGTGATGATATAGCGAAATCATCGCCACTTTTCTTTTCGTATCCCATTTTTCATTTAAAAATCAGAGTAAAGTGGGAGAATAACTCCGTTCTGATTTGACAGCCGTATTGGTCAAATGGTATAATACGGTTGTCCGATATCCGCTGTATGTGTTTTTGCATACGGCGTCTGTGCCGGAAAACGTTCTGGGATGATGCACGGTTGGCTAAGCCAGCCGATTCTGCCAGGGAACGCTGCCCGGCAGGAAACGCGGGGCTCTTGCCCGGCGGGCGGGAGCGGCAATCGCCCTGCACCGGCCGCCTGCGGTTTTCGTGTTTCCGATGTGAGGAGGAATTGGATGAGTCGATTCAAAAAATGGAATGAGGAGCTATGGGACGGCAAACTGCTGTTGTGCTTCCTGATTGTGATGGCGACCGCTCTGGCGGCTGGCTTTGCCAGCGTCAAGCGGGTGACTGTCATTGCTGACGGCAAGACGCAGGAGATCAAGACGGCCGCTGTCCGGGTTGATCGTATCCTGCACGAGGCGGGAATCCATCTCGACGATAAGGATGAATACCGCTTGTCTACCCCGGATGTCGTGGACCGGACAGAAATCCGTGTCTTCCGGGCCGTATTGGTGAATGTGGAAGCAGATGGCCGGACGAGGCAGATCAAGACTGCCAAGCAGACCGTGGGAGAACTCCTGATGGATTTGGGTTATTCCCAGGACGTGTACCAGACGGTGCCCGGGGCGAATACCCCCATTGTGAAAGACCTTCATATCCATCTGCGCAAGCATTCCGAGATTGCGGAGGAAGCCCGTCGGCAGGCTGAGTTGGAGCAGGCACGCCAGGTCCATGATTTCGTGGAGACTTCCCGTGGACGTGTGCGTTATACGGATGTGCTCTGGATGGAAGCCAGCGCCTATCTGCCGACAGATGGCGGCGGCGACTGCATTACCGCCAGCGGCCTGCCGGCCCGGCACGGCGTGGTAGCGGTGGATCCGGAGGTCATCCCGCTGGGGACGCGGCTTTTCATTCCCGGCTATGGCTTCGCCATTGCGGCCGATACCGGCGGCATGATCGAGGGCCATATGATCGATCTCTGCATGGAGGATTACGATTCCTGCATGGAGTTCGGTCGGCGCGATATTGATGTTTATGTTCTGGAAAGCTGAATGAGGATTTGTTGAGCGGCTGTTTGCCTGAAAGGGCAAATGGCCGTTTTTCTTATGGGAAATGCCTTGCTTCGGGATTTTTGGAAAGACTTCTTTCAGAATCTCGTGTGCTGTGCGCCACGATGTGATATAATAGGGACATCTATTGGTGCAAAGGGAGACCGACCGCTATGCATGAGATGGCGATTGCTGAGGGGATTTTGGACATCGCTCTCGATTACGCCCGAAAGAACGAAGCGAAGCGTATCATAAAGGCAGCGCTTCTCGTCGGGGAGATGGCCGGCGTGGAGAGCGAATCGTTGGCATTCTGCTGGTCGGCGCTTGTGAAGGGGACAATTGCTGAGGGCGCGTCTCTGGCCGTTACCCGGGTGCCGCTCCGCGGCCGTTGCGTTGCCTGCGGTCGGGAGCGATTAGTCGCGCGCTACAATTTCATCTGCCCGGACTGCGGTGGGACGCTGGAAATCATCTCCGGCCGCGAGCTCCGGGTGGATTATCTGGAGATGGAATAGATGGAAGTCAAGGTCATGCAGGATATCCTGGGACAGAATGACGCTGTAGCCGGAGCGCTCCGGCAGCAACTGGCGGCGGCGGGCGTCTATACCCTGAATCTTCTTGGCTCACCCGGCGCCGGAAAGACATCGCTCCTGGAACGGACGCTGGCGGTGTTGAGCGGGGAGATGCGGATAGCCGTCATCGAGGGAGACCTCTTCACGACGAAGGATGCCGACCGAATTGCGAAGACCGGCGTGTCGGTGGTGCAGATCAATACCAGTGGCGGCTGTCATCTTGACGCCCCAATGGTGGAGAAAGCACTGACGGACGAGAGATTGAAGATCCCGGGAATCGATCTCCTGATTATTGAAAATGTGGGGAATCTCGTCTGCCCGGCGGAGTTTGATGTGGGCGAGGACGAAAAGGCGGTAGTGCTTTCCGTCACCGAGGGAAACGATAAGCCGATGAAATATCCGTTGATTTTCAAGGAATCGGCTCTGACGGTCATCAATAAGGTCGATCTGGCGCCTTATACGGATTTTGATGTGGCGGCGGCACGGGAGGATATTCAGACCATCCATCCGGGCGCGCTAGTCCTGCCCCTTTCCTGCCGTACCGGGGAAGGCGTGGAGGATTGGTTCGCATGGCTGCGGGCCCGGGTCAAAGCGAAGCGGGAGGGAGCCGGCAAGGATGATTGACGAAAGCATGACGACACCGGTCACGGTCCTTGGTGTCGGCAATATCGTTCTGCGGGACGAAGGATTTGGCGTCCGTGTGGTCCAGCAGTTGGCGGCGGATTACGATGGCCCGGATGAGGTGCAGATCCTCGATGGCGGGACGCTGGGTATGGAACTTCTGCGATTTCTTGAGGGGACGGAGAAACTCCTGATCCTCGACGCGGTGAAGGGCGCTTCGCCCGGCAAGCTTTACCGTTTTTCCGGGGACGAAGTAAAGGGCCATTTCAAGGACAAGCTCTCCGCGCATGAGATTGGCATCAGCGATATTCTGACATTGTTCGAGCTCACGGAAAAGTCACTACCAGAGGTCATTGTACTGGGTGCTTCGCCGATGGAGCTGGAAGCGGGACTGGATCTTTCTCCCGTGCTTTCGGCACTGGTGCCGGAGGCAGAACGGATGGCGGTAGACGAACTCCGGCGATGGGGAATTGAGCTTACGAAAAAATCATAGAAATGTTGCTAAAATTCCCAACGGATTGCAGTATCGTTTTGTTACATAACAAGGGGGAGAATAGCGTGATCCTTGATTTTTCCACAATGGAGACGCAGGTCATTCCGCATTTCAAGGGCGGAGAAAAAGAGGTTGCTGCCCAGATGCACAACGACGATCTCTGCCGCATCCTGCGGATACGGCTTGCGCCGGGATCATCGGTGGGAGAGCATATCCATGAGGATAGTGCCGAGATCATCTTCGCTTTGGAAGGGGAAGCGGTGGTGCTTTATGACGGCCGGGAGGAGCGGCTGGCCGTAGGTCAGTGTCATTACTGCCCCAAGGGGCATACCCATACGTTGCGGAACGAAGGCCCGACGGATTTCGTCGCTTACGCCGTCGTCCCGCAGCAGTAAGGGGGCGGCGCGATGTGCCTGGCTGTCCCGGCAAAAGTCATTGAAATTCACGATGAGTTGGCGACCGTGGAGGTACGCGGCGTCCGGCGGCCTGCCAGCCTGATGCTCCTGCCCGAGGCGAAGGAAGGCGACTACGTACTGGTTCATGCCGGTTTCGCTATGCAGATCGTTACGCCGGAGGATGTAAGCGAAATGGAGGCGCTCTGGGCGGAGATGAACGGCGCTCCCCGCACCGTGGAGAGCCTGGAGAAACGGGATGGATAGAGGAGCGGCGACTGCGGATGAAAAGGCGCTGGTAAAGCGTCTGATTGAGGAAATTCACCGCCTGTTAGGAAAACGGGAACGGCCGGTCCGCTTCATGGAAGTCTGTGGCACCCATACCGTTTCGATATTCCGGGCCGGGTTGCGCCAGCTTTTGCCGGAGGCGGTGGAATTGGTTTCCGGGCCCGGCTGTCCGGTCTGCGTGACGCCGGCTTCGTACATCGACTATGCTTTGGCTTACGCTGAAGAGCCGGACACCATCCTCACGACTTTCGGCGATATGATGAAGGTCCCCGGCAGCGCTTCCAGCCTTGCCGCGGCACACGCGGTCGGCGCAGATATCCGTGTCGTCTATTCACCGCTGGACAGCCTTGCTGTCGCTACGGAAAACCCGGAAAAACGCGTGATTTTTCTCGCTGTCGGTTTTGAGACCACCGCTCCGGCGGAGGCGGCGACGGTCATCGCAGCAAAGCAACAAGGACTGGAGAACTTTTTCCTGCTTTCGGCACAGAAACTCGTTCCGCCTGCAATCAAAATGCTTTTGGATGATCCGGAAACCCAAGTGGACGGTTTCCTTCTTCCGGGGCATGTGGCGGTCGTCACCGGGACGTCGGCGTTTGAGTTTCTGCCCCGTGATTACGGGAGGCCCGGCGTCGTGGCGGGATTTGAGCCGCTGGAGCTATTGCGGGCTATCTACCGGCTGGCGCAAATGACGGCGGCGGGCGAGGCCCGAATTATCAATGAATACAACCGGGCTGTACGGTCTGACGGCAATCCGGCTGCCCGGAAAACAATGGATACAGTCTACGAGACGATTGACACAGAATGGCGCGGTTTAGGGAAGATTCCGGCCTCCGGTCTTGCCATGCGGACAGAGTGGAGCAGTTTCGATATTGCTGCGGTCAATCCACGGACGGTATCGGTGACGGCAAAGCCTACCGCCTGCCGCTGTGGTGAGGTCTTGCGGGGCCGGGTTTCGCCGCCGGATTGCCCGCTCTTTGGCCGGGCCTGCCAGCCGGAGCACGCCGTCGGCCCCTGCATGGTCTCGGTGGAAGGTGTCTGTGCAGCCTGGCATAAATACGGAGGGAGCCGGTTCCGTTATGGACAATAATACGATACAGTTGGCTCACGGTGCCGGAGGGAGCCGTGGCGCCGAACTCATGCGGGAGGTCATACTGCCTGTTCTTGATAATCCCGTCCTGCGTCAGATGCATGATGGGGCCGTCCTTTCTCCGCGGAGACCGGTCGCTTTCACGACCGATTCCTATGTGGTAGAGCCCCGCTTTTTTCCCGGCGGCAGCATCGGCCGGTTGGCGGTCTGCGGTACGGTGAACGATCTCGCCATGACCGGCGCGACGGCACGTTACCTTTCACTGGCGCTGATCCTGGAGGAAGGGTTTTCCATCGCGGAGCTACGCCGGGTACTGAAGGATGTGCGGGAAGCCGCGGAAGAGGCCGGCGTGGAAATCGTCACTGGCGATACGAAAGTCGTAGGGCGCGGCGCCGCGGACGGCATCTATATCAATACTGCCGGGATTGGCGAAATCATCGAAGGCGCAGCCATTTCACCGGTCAATATCCGGCCGGGTATGGATATCCTCGTTTCCGGTTTTCTCGGCGATCATGCCGCGACGTTGCTTGCGGCCCGTCACGGTATGGAGTTGCCGGAGACAATCCGAAGTGACGCCGCGCCGCTGGCCGGCCTGGTACGGGAAATGATTGCCGCCGCCCCGGGCATCGCCTGCCTGCGGGATCCCACCCGGGGCGGTGCCGCCGCGACGCTGAACGAATTGGCTGGTCAGGCACGAGTCGGCATTCTCATTGATGAGGAGTTCTTGCCCGTGCGGCCTGAGGTGGCCGGCGTTTGTGATTTGCTGGGGCTGGATCCCCTTACCCTGGCCAATGAAGGCAAGCTAATTGCTGTTGTTGATCCAGCAGCTACGGAATCTGTCCTGAGTGCCATGCGGGCCAATCCTTTGGGGAAAGAGGCCTGTTGCATCGGCCGGACGACCGCCGGAGAGCCGGGCGAGGTGACGCTGCGTACCGCATTCGGCGGCATCCGCATCGTGGAAATGCCACCAGGCGAGCTGGTGCCGAGGATTTGCTGATATGAGAAGCTGTATTTTAGGCGGGGAGTTGAAGATTCATGACCATATCCAGAGAAAAAGAAATACAGGAAGTCGTCAGCGAGATTTTAGTCGATTACCAGCAAGACCGGCCGATTGATCAGCTGGACGTATCGACACAGGTCGATGAGAAGGCGGTGATCAAGGTTCTGCAAAAACTCCTGCGCATCCTGTTTCCGGGATATTACCGCCGGAAATTCTACAGCCCGCGGGACAGCGTACTTGATCTTGCTTCATATTTGGAAGAAATTGAGTTTATCCTGAGCCGTCAGATTGCAGGTGTGCTGCGGGGAATGCCGGATCATGCCGAGACAGAGGAGCCGCAGATTCAGAGAGAGGCCCAGCGCCTCGTCTTTGCCTTCCTGCATCGCATCCCGCGTCTTCGCGAGTATATCGATACCGATCTGGAAGCGGCGTTTGACGGCGATCCGGCGGCCAAAAGCAAAGAAGAAATCGTTCTGGCCTATCCCGGGCTCCTGGCCATCACAATCTATCGCATCGCCCACGAGTTGTTCACGCTGCAGGTGCCGCTGATTCCCCGGATGATGACGGAATATGCGCATGGCCGTACCGGAGTTGATATCCATCCCGGTGCGGTGATCGGAAAGTATTTCTTCATTGACCATGCCACCGGCGTTGTGGTGGGCGAGACTTCTATCATCGGCGAGCACGTCAAGCTCTATCAGGGCGTCACGATTGGCGCGCTTTCCACTCGTGGTGGTCAGCGACTCAAGGGAACGAAACGTCACCCGACGATAGAGGACAACGTGACCATCTATTCCGGCGCCTCCATCCTCGGCGGCGATACCGTCATCGGCCATGACTGCGTCATTGGCGGCAACTCTTTCATCACGAAATCCATCAAACCGTGCACCCGCGTCAGCATCAAGAATCAGGAGCTCCAGATTGACGAGCAGGACGGTTGTTGCACAGAGGAGCACGAACTCGAGCAGGGTGCTTGGTTTTATACGATTTGAAGCCACGTTATAAAGCATGATGCATGAAAATCATTCAAAAAGGAGCGATTCATAGTGACGGATACGAACTGCGATCATGATTGCGGGTCCTGCGGGGTTGACTGTGCCGAGCGGCAGACACCGGAGAGTCTGCTTGCCAAGCCGCACGAACTTTCCGATATCAAGCACGTTGTGGCGGTAATGAGCGGCAAGGGCGGCGTGGGAAAATCCCTGGTAACTTCCCTGGCGGCGGTCCTGATGAACCGGGCTGGCTACCACACCGGTATCCTGGACGCCGATGTGACCGGCCCCTCTATTCCGAAGATGTTCGGAGTGTCCGGCGAAATCCGGGGAAGTGAATCCGGTGCGTATCCTTTGCCCAGTTCCGGCGGCGTCGAAATCATGTCCATCAATCTGATGTTGCCCAGCGATACCGATCCTGTTGTTTGGCGGGGGCCGGTGATTTCGGGTGTCGTCAGGCAGTTCTGGTCGGAAATCATCTGGCAGGATATGGATTACCTTTTCGTGGATATGCCACCGGGCACAGGCGATGTCCCGTTGACGGTTTTCCAGTCCCTTCCGGTGGACGGTATACTGGTGGTGACGTCGCCGCAGGATCTGGTGGCGATGATCGTCAAGAAGGCCGTGAACATGGCCAAGCTCTTGGACGTACCCATCCTGGGCCTGATTGAGAATATGTCCTTTTTCCAATGTTCCAATTGTGGCCGGGAGCATCTGATCTTCGGGAAGAGCCATCTGCCTTCGATTGCCGCTCAGTATGACCTGCCGGTGCTGGGGCGTATCCCTATCGATCCGGCGTTGGCGGCGGCTTCTGACGAGGGAACAATCGAAACGGTTGAAGGCCATTGGCTCGACGCGATGGTGAAGGTACTGGAGGCACTGGAAAAGAGGAAATAAGAAACGGATTGTAGGAGAAATATAATCCTTCTTTTTGAGACTTCCGGGAAAAAGAAAGCTCCCGGACGGAATCTCCGTCCGAGAGCTTGAAACAGCAAACTATTGTATGAAGGAATATCACTGAGCCGGATTGGCTTCTGCCATCAGCTTGGCGACCTTGTTGGCAAAATCCACCGGGTTTTCCGGCAGGATGCCCTCGATGAGCAGCGCCTGGGTATAGAGGAGATCGCAGTAGTCCTTGAAATCCTGTCCGTCCTTGCCGGCCTCGTGGAGTTTCGTGAGGCGCTGGAAAAGATCGTGATGGGGATTGAGTTCCAGGATGCGCTTCGCCTTGAACATATTGGGTCCGTCCATTTCGGCGAAGGTCTGCTCCATGGAGAGGCTCGGCCCCTGCTCGTCCGCGACAAGGCAGACAGCGCTGGTCTTGAGGCGGTTTGAGAGCTTGACTTCGGCGACCTTGTCGCCCAGTGTTTCCTTGATGTCTTTCAGCAAATCACCGCTTTCTTTGGCAACCTTTTCCGTCTCTTTCTTTTCCTGCTCCGACTCGGCGTCGCCCAGATCGAGATCGCCGCGGCTGATGGACTGGAAGTGCTTGCTGTCGTATTCGTGCAGGGACTCGATGGTGAACTCGTCCACCGTGTCGGTAAGATAAAGAACTTCTATGCCTTTCTCCCGCAGAAGCTCCATCTGAGGCAAAGCGTCGATGATAGCTTCGTCCTTGCCGGTGGCGTAATAAATCTTCTTCTGGCTCAGCGGCATACGCTCCACGTATTCCTTCAGGGAGACCAGCTTCTTCTCCTTTGAGGTCTTGAAGAGAATCAAATCCTTCAGCTTGTCCTTGGTGTCATTGCCACCGTAGATTGAGCCGTAAATGCCAATTTTCAAGGACTTTCCGAAAGCATCCCAGAATTTCTCGTAATGCTCGCGGTCATCCTTCATGGCCTTGGCCAGTGTCTTAAGGATGTTCTTTTCAAGATTCTTGCCGATGACCTTGAGCTCGCGGCTCTGCTGCAATAGTTCGCGGGAAATATTCAGCGAGAGATCCGGTGAGTCCACCAGGCCTTTGACGAAACGCAGATAGTCCGGCAGCAAGTCCTTGCACTTTTCCATGATGAAGACGTGGCGGGAATAGAGTTGGAGCCCCGGCTCGAAATCCTGATGGTAGAGGTTGAAAGGAGCGCTGCCCGGAATATACATGAGAGCCGTGTATTCCACGGTACCCTCGGCTTTGGTATGGAACACGTCCATCGGGTCTTCCCATTCGTGGAACTGGTTTTTGTAGAATTCATTGTATTCTTCGGACGTGATATCCTTTTTGTCCCTTGTCCAAAGCGGTTGCATGGAATTCAGCGTCTTGAGCTCGACCTTCTTTTCCGGCTTCGCTCCTTCGATGACCTTGCCGTCTTTGTCCCGGGGCAGTTCTTCCGTCTCGAAATTCATGCGGATCGGGTAGCGTACATAGTCGGAATACTTCTTGATCAGGCGCTGCAGGGTGTACTGGTCGCAGAAATCCGTGCCGGCCTCGCTGCCGTAAAATTCCTTGGCGAGATACAGCGTGATTGTCGTACCGCGGTTTTCCTTCTCGCCGGGTTCAATGGTGAACGTGCCGCTACCGTCGGATTCCCAGCGAACCGCCTCCGTTTCGCCGGCTTTGCGGCTCAGGATGACGACCTTTTCCGATACCATAAAAGCGGAGTAGAAGCCGACGCCGAACTGCCCGATCATATCCTTGTCACTGATGGCACCGCCGTCTTCTTTCGCTTCTTTCAATTTCTCCAGGAAAGCGCGGGTGCCGGACTTGGCGATGGTGCCGATGTTCTCGATGACTTCGTCCTTCGTCATGCCGATGCCGTTGTCGGAAATCGTCAGCGTGTGGGATTCCTTATCAGGCACCAGGAAAATCTCGAAGTCTTCGTCGCCTTCCAAAATAGCCCGGTCCGTCAGCGACTCGAAGTGCGCCTTGTCGATGGCGTCGGAGGCGTTGGAAATGAGCTCACGCAGGAAGATCTCCTGGTTCGTATAAATGGAATGGACCATGAGATCCAGAAGCTGCTTGGTTTCCGCTTGGAATTCATGAGTTTCTTTCGCCATGTAATACCTCTTCTTTCTGTTGTGTTCTTTTTTAGCACTCTCTTTCATAGAGTGCTAAAACTATAATACATCAAAAAGTCAAATCTGGCAAGAGGAAAGTGATGACCGTTAATATGCTGCCGATGGGAGAAAGCAATACTTTCCATTATGCAGACAAAGCGTTGGTCGTTTTCCTTCCCGCGGTTGGATTCAATCAACTGTTCTTGGGCAACTCAAGGGGACCAGGGATGATTTTTCCGGTTACGATAAGGGGGAGAAGCTTTGCATATTTCAGCCTGCTACATCGTGAAAAATGAAGCGGAAAACCTTTCCCAATCCTTGTCGACAATTCGGGATGTGGCGGATGACCTGGTGATTGTCGATACCGGTTCGACGGATGCCACCTGCCGCATTGCCGTTCAAGCCGGCGCCAGGGTGTTTCATTTCGATTGGCGCGACGATTTCGCCGCAGCGAGGAACTATGCTTTGAGGCAGGCAGTGAATGATTGGATCATTTTCCTTGATGCGGACGAGGGATTTATTCATTCCGGGATAGTCCGGGATAAAATAAACGCGATCGCGGCGGTTTCCCCGATGGTGGACGCGGTCATGGTAACAAGAATCAATTTGGATATGGCGCACGATGGGAGAGAACTCGGCAATGACCGGTGTATCAGGGTATTGCGGCGTTCCCCCGGAATACGCTATGAGGGACGGATCCATGAAAATATCGTTCGCATGGACGGAGCGCTTTGCTTGTTCCAGGATGACGGCGATCTGACGCTCTATCATACAGGATATTCTACCGACATCATTGTCCCCAAGGTCGAACGCAACCTCCGACTGCTTCAGCAGGACATGGCCGAGCATGGCGAAGGGCCGGGCCATTACCTCCATCTGGCCGATTGCTATTTTGGCCTGCGGGATTATAAGCAGGCAATGAAATATGCCATTCTGGCTTTGGATTCGCCGGTGCAGCCGGTGGCGTCCCGCGTAGAGCTTTTCCATACAGCGATTGAGTCCATGCGCCAGCTTGATTGGCCAATGGAGGAACAGCTCGCGCTGGCGGAAATGGCGATAAGGGAATATCCACAGCAGCCGGAGTTTTATGGGGAACGAGGGATGATCCTCTGTGGATTGGGTCGTCTTGATGAAGCGAAGGAATCTCTGCTCGAGGCGATTGACCGTTATGAGCATCCGCCCGCCCGCAGTACCGCAGAAACGTATTTCACGGAAGACGTGGCAGCGATTGTATACGCGCGGCTGGGGGAACTGGAAGCGTTGAAGGGAGAGACCGGAAAGGCGGACGGTTTCTTCTTGCGGGCGATGGAGGCCAATCCCGGGAACGAACGGGTAAGGGAAAAATACGAGCGATTCCGGAAGGAAAAGGATTGCAGGAAATCATGATGAGCACACTTCAAATCGCCGCCTGCTATATCGTGAAGAACGAAGCGGCCGTCCTGGCAAAGTCGATGGAAAGTATCCAGGGACAGGTGGATGAAATTGTCGTCGCCGACACCGGATCGACAGACGGCACGCAGGAAATAGCCCGTAGCTTTGGCGCACGGGTTATTTCCTGTGCCTGGCAGGAGCATTTCGCGTTGGCACGGAATTTCGCCCTCGACCAACTGGACGCGGATTGGGTGGTATTCCTGGACGCCGACGAATACTTCACGCCGGAAACAAGGGATAATATTCGCCAGGAAATCGAGGAGGCCAATCGGGAAGGAAAGAATCTGTTGCTCATCCAGTGGAAAAACTACGATACCGATACGGGACGCCATCTGGTTGACGTCTATACGCCTCGGATATTCCGTCTGCTGCCGTCGCTTCGCTATGAAGGGCGTATTCATGAGCAACTTCGTCAGGATGGCAGCGATGTCAAGGGCGTCAAGATAGTGCCGGAAAGCCGACTGACGCTGATTCATACAGGCTATTCCTCCCATCTGTCGCGGGAAAAGGCAGCCAGAAACCTGCGGCTTCTTCAGCAGGATCTGGCGGAAAGCCGGCAGCCTGAATCGCTTTATATGGCGATTGCTGAAGCCTATGATGGACTGGGGAATGACGAGGAAGCAATCCGTTACGCGAAAATGGATATCGATCGGGGCCGCCAGCCGTTGACGTATGCCAGCCGTTCCTACCGGTTGCTGTTGCAGAAATTGGCGAATAGGCCGGAATCATTCGCACAGCGGAAGGAAATCGCGGCCCGGGCGGTGAAGGATTTTCCCGAGTTGCCCGAGTTCCACGCCGAGTATGCCGAATGCCTGGCGCAGGCGCAAGAGTTCAGGGCGGCGGTTGATGAAGCCGTGAAAGCGGAACGAGCATTAAGGTCTTACCACAGTATCGAGCCGCTGCAGTTCGATGAAGAAAGTTTGCAATTCCTTGCCCAGCGACAAGCTGCGTGGGAAAAAAGGATGCGGCAGGAATGTGCCGGGGAGGGAAAACGGCAGAGCGAGGCACTCCCCATCGTCGGAAAACGGGAAGGAACAGACGAAATGACGCTGGAGGAAGCAAAGAGAGCGATTGCAGATGACGCCGGTAATGAAGCGGCACTCAACCGGTACTGTGAGCTTCGGAAAGAGAGTAACGCTGGGATATTGGCGACCGAGCTGGAGGTTTTGTGCGGTTCCGGAGAAAGGGAACTAGACTTTCTTCTCCATTGGGCGGAGCGGAATGGCTGGATATCATTGTATCTTCATTTTGCTGAACATTTGGAAGGACGTTTCGGAAGGAAAATGCCCCGTACTGAGCTGTATCGGCAAGCACAGCACGGCGACTGGCCCAAGGTGCGGGAAATGACAGTGGCGGGACTGGCCGCCTGCTTTTCGCGCCTGGTCATCAGCCTGTTATTGCTCGAGAAGGAAAAAACACCGGAGGCTCAGGCGCTCAGCCGGGAATGTCGGACACTTTTGCCGCCGGCGGCAGCGGCTGTCTGGGCGGCGTATGAAGGAGAGGATAGCGCGTATAACGAAGACGCTTTCAACGCGGTATTCCCGTTGGTCCTGCGTCATGGTGAAGAAGATCAGATTGCCCGGATGGCGGTATTGGCAGGTGGGCTTTCTACAGCAAGGCTCTATGAGGTGGGAAAGCAGACGATGGCGGGGGAGCATTGGAAAGCGGCTTTTGATGTTTTTAGCCAGATTCCGGCAGAGGCACCGGAGGTGACGGCAGAATTCTGGAAGAATACAGGAATTTGCCTTTACCATCTTCGGGAATGGGATAGCGCGACGGAGTGTTTTGACCGTTCGGCTGCCATGGGGAAGGAGACGCCGGAGATTGCTTCCTATCGCCAGTGGATGAAAGAAAAGGCAGTTGCCGGCATTGCATAACAGCCTTGGAAGGAAAAGCTTTTTCGGAGAGGAAGGAGCGGCGGGTGATGAAGATATCGGCCTGTGTCATAGTGAAGAACGAGGCCGGAAATATGAAGCGGTGGCTTGATTGTGTGCGACGGCTGGCGGAAGAAATCATCGTTGTTGATACCGGTTCGACGGACGGGACGATCGAAATGGCGCAAGAAGCCGGGGTGAAACTGTACCATTTCGAATGGATCAAGGATTTTGCGGCAGCCAAGAATTATGCCCTTGACCAGGCCACGGGAGAATGGATCGTGTTTCTGGACGCGGATGAGTATTTCCCCCCCGAGGACTGTCCGAAAGTTCTGGCGCTGATCCAACGCTATCATCCTGACCGCCGGGTGGGCGGTTTCCTGTGCCGCCGGCTTGATATCGATCAGGATTTGGGTAATCGGTACATTGACGATGTGACCGTACTGCGGGTGTTCCGGAACAGCCGCTTCCTGCGCTTTGAGGGCAAGATCCATGAAATATTGAAGAACACGGCCAAGCGGAAACCGCA
>JAEEGN010000111.1 GCA_016280345.1 Selenomonadaceae bacterium
ATTACCGGCGCTTTAAGATCAAGAGCGCCGAGGGAAAGCCTGATGATTTCCTCTCCATGCGTGAAGTCACCACGCGACGTTATGGCAAACCGGAAATTGAGGATATGCCGGATCTCATTGTCATCGATGGCGGCAAGGGGCAGCTCAGTTCGGCCCTTGAAATCATCCGTGGCGCCGGACATCGGGAAGTTCCGGTCATTGGCTTGGCCAAGCAGTTCGAGTGGATTTTCGTCGAGGGAGAATCCAAGCCGGTGATTCTGCCGCGCTATAGCCAAGCCCTGTATCTCATGCAACGCATCCGTGATGAGGCGCATCGTTTCGCCATCACCTATCACCGGAGGCTACGAGGTAAGCGTAATCTCGTTTCCGTGCTCGACCATGTCAACGGCATTGGCCCGAAGCGGCGTCAGGCCCTGTGGAGTCATTTCGGAAGCCTGGCGAAGATCAAGAAGGCGACATTGGAGGAACTGGCGGCGGCACCGGGCATGACACGGCCGGCTGCCCGGGGGGTTTATAATTTCTTCGCGGCGCAGGCGGCGCTGGGACAGAAGCAATCCGTGGAAACGGCTGAGTGACGCAGTATGCCGCCAGATATGCTGCCTTTCTATGAAAATAGGACTTGACAAACGTCGCATCAGGTTCAAAAGTATAAAGGATGAAATCATTTTCCGAAGGGGGAATTCCCTATGGAACAGGAGATGCCCATCACCAACGCGATTATCCGCATCAAGGTGCTCGGTGTAGGAGGCGGCGGCAACAGTGTTCTGCTGCGGCTGGCGAAGGATCAGATGCCGGGCGTGGAGCTCATCGCGGTCAATACTGACGCCAAGCAGTTGGCGGTGCTTCAGGCGGCCGGCGTGCAGACCATACAGATCGGAAAGAACTTGACGAAGGGGCGTGGGACAGGTGGAGCGGCGGAGCTTGGGGAGCAGGCAGCCGCCATAGATGAGAATGTTCTTCTGGCGGCGGTACGTGACGCGGATCTCGTGTTCGTGACCGGTGGCATGGGGGGCGGTGTCGGCACCGGCGCGGCGCCGGTGATCGCTCGCCTCATCCATCGCCTGGGAATACTTACGGTGGGAATTGTGACGGCCCCCTTCAGTTTTGAAGGGCGGCGCAAGCAGCGCATTGCCAGCGAAGGAATCGCGCGGCTGCAATCTTCGCTGGACGCTCTTATCGTAATCCACAATGACAATCTCATGAAGATTCTTCACAGTCGCCGCATGCCTCTGGTGGAAGCGTTCCAGGAAGCAGATGGTGTCTTGCGCCAGGCAATCCGCTGTATTTCCGAGGTCATCCTGATGTCTGGTATCATCAATGTCGATTTTGCTGATGTGACGACGATTCTTCGCCAGAGCCCAAGCAGTGACGCAATCTTGGGTATAGGCATCAGCGAGAATGGCCGGGCGGTCGAGGCGGTCAAGAATGCAATCGAAAGCCCGCTGATTGAGCGATCCCTGGAGGGGTGCCGGGGAATCATCCTCAATATCAGCGGCGATGAACAGTTAAGCTTGTATGAGGTTAATGACGCTTCGCGCTACATATACGAGCATACGCACCCGGATGTGAATATCATTCTGGGTACGGTCATCGAGAAGGGATTGGGGGACCGCGTGCGGGCCACTCTGGTGGCGACGGATTTTATTGACAGCGTGGTGCACAAGGACGCACTGTTGGAATCCCGTCGCCTTGGCCGGGCTATCGCCCAGGCTGTTCCGGATTCCGAGGAGGATGAGCCGGAGGCAGAGTTGCCTTCGCCAGCACCAGCGCCGGCAAGAAAGCCGTCCGGCATCGATGATCTCACTGTGCCGGATTTCATGAGCGGGAAAACGGTTGGTGCCTTTCCCTCGTTTCCCTTGGGGAAGAAAAATCCGCCGCATCCTTGAGAAGGAAACTCGTTGGCTGAGAGAAGTGGTCCCGGAGAAGGCTTTGCCTGGAGGGGCCGCTTTTCTTTTTGTTGCCTGTCCGCAAAGGCTGGAAAAATGATTCCGGGTATGATATACTAGAGCGAGTCCATCGAGGGTATTCACCGGGGATTGAGCGAACTCAACAGGGTACGGAGGCGTTAGGCTTGCAAAAAAGAAGGCACAATTTTTATCTCGTCAATGAGGAAATTCTGCCGGAGGCAATCAAAAAGACGATTCGGGTGAAGGAACTGCTGAATAAGGGAGATGCCAAGACCATTAACGAAGCGGTGAAGAAGATGGCACTCAGCCGGAGTGCATATTACAAATACAAGGATTATGTTTTTCCGTTTTATGAATCTTGTCTGAACAAGATCATCATTCTGTCGCTCGTATTGGAAAATCGGAAGGGCGTTTTATTGAGCGTTTTGCATACGATTTCCCTGGATTCCGGCAATGTGCTGACAATCCATCAGGAGATTCCGCAGCAAGGGGTGGCCGATGTGACCATTTCGGTTGATACCGCGAATCTTGCCGCTGGTCTCGAGGCGTTGATTGAAAAGCTTCAGGCGACGGATGGCGTAAAACAGCTGAAAGTCCTTGGTCGGAATTAACAGAAGAAAGGAATGCGTCATGAAACAACCGATAAAAATCGGCTTATTGGGTTCCGGAACCGTCGGGACCGGCGTCGTTCGTGTCTTGCAGAAGAATGCGCACGAGATTGAGCAGAAGGTGGGGGCGCCGGTTGAAGTCAAGACTGTACTGGTCCGGGATATCCACAAGATGCGTCCGTATCTGGAAGGGATCCAATTGACGGACGATATGGAGACGATTCTCAGGGACGATGAGATTGGTATTGTCGTGGAACTCATGGGAGGGCTTCACCCGGCGCGGGAATATATGCTCGCCGCCATGGAGGCCGGGAAGCATGTCGTGACTGCCAATAAGGACGTCGTGGCCCAGTTTGGGCGGGACATGTTCGAGATGGCAGAACGGAACCAGGTGGAGTTCCTGTTTGAGGCGAGTGTGGGCGGTGGCATTCCCATCGTGACACCGCTGAAGGAATGCCTGACCGCGAACCGGATCACTGAGGTTATAGGCATCGTCAACGGCACAACTAATTATATGCTGACCAAGATGACACAGTGTGGCAGCGATTACGCGGCGGTTCTTCGGGAGGCGCAGGAAAAAGGATATGCAGAAGCGGATCCGGCGGCGGATGTCGAGGGGCTGGATGCGGCGCGGAAAGCAGCGATACTGGCCTCGCTTGCCTTTAATACGCGGGTGAGTCTGGAGAATGTTTCGGCAGAGGGGATAACCCGCATTACGCCAGAGGATATTGATTACGCCCGGGAACTGGGGTATGTCGTCAAGCTCCTGGCAATCGCCCGGGATTTGGGCGACCAAGGCATCGATGTCCGGGTGCATCCGGCGTTCCTGCCGGTGGGCCATCCGCTGGCCGCGGTCAGCGATGTTTTCAACGCGATCTACATTAAGGGCAACGCCATTGGAGAGGCGATGTTTTATGGCCGTGGGGCGGGGGCACTGCCAACGGCATCTGCGGTCATTGCCGATATTGTGGCGGCTGCCCGCGGCCTGGTGCGGGGAAACGCACAGGGGGTTGGTTGCACTTGCTTCGAGCACAAGCCTTTCTGCCCACTGGAAGATACCATTTCCGCCTATTACATACGTTTGTTGGTGGCGGACCAGCCGGGCGTATTGGGCGCCATTGCCACGACTTTCGGAGACCAGGGAGTAAGCCTGAATTCTGTCATTCAGACAAGACGTGTCGGACCACAGGCAGAAATCGTCGTTGTCACCCATCAGGTGCAGTACAGGAAGATTTTGCAGGCGGAGCATTGCTTGACACAGTTGCCGGTCGTGTCGAAGATTTCCAATGTGATTCGCGTTGAAACGGCAGCGGAGGGAAATGGGTAATGGAAAGATCAGTCAAGGTTCGTGTTCCCGGGACCAGCGCCAATTGCGGCCCCGGGTTTGATACGTTGGGAGTCGCCTGCACAATCTATAACGATTTGGAGCTGACCCTTTTGTCAGAGGAACGGCTTGAGATCGAGATCAAAGGCGAAGGAGCCGACCATATCCCCACGGATGCTCGTAATATGATCTGGCGGTCTGTTCAGACGCTCCTCAGCCGCGCTCATCTGGAGAAAGAGTTTCCGGGTGCCCGCATGAAAATGCTCAACCGGGTGCCGCTTTCCCGAGGATTAGGCAGCAGTGCCGCCGCGATCGTGGCCGGGTTGAAGGCAGCCAATATCCTTATCGATAATTATTTCAGCCGCCGGGAACTCCTGGAAATCGCAACGGAAATCGAGGGGCATCCGGACAACGTGGCGCCGGCCATTTTTGGCGGGTTCACGGTTAGCCTGCTTCACCGGGGTCGGGTGGAGAGCTTTTCTTTCCAACCGCGGCTTTCCTTGAAGCTGGTCGTGGCAGTGCCATCGTTTTCGCTGTCAACGAAAGAAGCCCGGAACGCTCTTCCGGAGACGGTTCCGCTCCGGGACGCTGTTTTCAACGTGAGTCGGGCGTCGCTTTTGGTGGCGGCTCTTTCCCGGGGCAACGTCCGGTTCCTGCGCCATGCCTTTGAGGACGCGCTTCACCAGCCTTACCGGGCGAAGCTGATTCCGGGGATGTACGAGGTAATCGATGCCGCCGTGGAGGCGGGCGCAGTCGGAGCGGCTATGAGTGGTGCCGGGCCTTGCCTGATTGCCTATACACTGGACCACATCGCGGAGGTCAGCAACGCCATGACAGGTACCTTCAGGAAGCATGGGGTGGAAGCCCGGAGTCTGGTTCTGGACATCGACCGCCGGGGCGCGCATATCGCGAAAGAAGGGTGAAGCGTCGTCGCTTTTCCCCGTGGCACTGGGTATTACCTCAAATAGTATGAGCGATTGAAGAAAGGGAGCAGACAAGAAAAAGGAAAGTGATTGTCGGGTGGACGCTACCCTTTATGAGGTGCGTTTTTGCCGGAATCACTTTCCTTTTCAATTGGTTGAGAAAAATAAGTCTTTTGTCTTATGAGGCTTTCTTCCTGGCGATGAGGCTTCCGACCTTGTCGGCTTGCTGACACAGATCGGACGAAACGGGAAACACTCTTTCCGTTCTTGTCAATGATACCATTTTGGAAAATGATACGCCAGGAAGCGTGTGCATGGAAAATATTGATAAAATAATTGTTGACATTTAGTCTGGCAGGTGCTATCATGTACGAGTGCCTGTGCGAAAGAAAAAACCGGATGGTTTGTTCCGGGAGGGACTGATATGACGCTGGATACGCTTACCGAAGCACCGCATGTGACTGGTATCAAGCAGGTCAGCAAGGCGGTTGGAAGGGGAAACGCACGGGCGGTGTTCCTTGCAGGGGATGCGGATGAACGCGTGATTGGGCCGCTGAGGGCGTTATGCCAGGAAAACGGCGTCGAGGTTGTGGATGCCGCGACGATGCTCGAGCTTGGTAATGCCTGCGCGATTGAAGTCGGCGCGGCGGCGGCGGCAATCCTGAAATGACAAATCGTTAAAAATCTGCTTTCCTATTATATATAGAAAGCAGGTTTTATAAATCATGAATTTTCAATATGAAGGAAGGAGGTGCATGTATGCCTACGATTAATCAGTTGGTCCGCAAGAGCAGACAGAGCATGCAGGAGAAATCGACGGCACCGGCACTCAAGAATTGCCCTCAGAAGCGTGGCGTTTGCACGAGAGTCTACACTACGACCCCCAAGAAGCCGAACTCGGCGCTTCGCAAGGTGGCCCGTGTCCGCTTGACGAATAGCATTGAGGTCACGGCGTATATCCCGGGGATCGGTCACAATCTTCAGGAACATAGCGTTGTTCTGATCCGCGGCGGCCGTGTCAAGGACCTGCCGGGCGTCCGCTACCACATCATCCGTGGTTCGCTGGATACCGCCGGCGTTCAGGACCGGAACCAGGGCCGTTCGAAATACGGTGCGAAGCGCGCGAAGAAGAAATAACGCGGCTTGCTGTGTCTCTTGACGCTTCGGCGATTGGAGACGCGCATCCCGAAAGGTGAAGATTGAGGAAAAGGAGGGATTGGAATGCCGAGAAAAGGTTCCGTACCGAAGCGTGATGTATTGCCGGATCCGGTGTATCACGATAAGACGGTTACGAAATTCATAAACAAGGTCATGCTTTCCGGCAAGAAGGGCGTGGCGGAGCGCGTTGTCTATGACGCCTTCGAGACGATTCGTTCCAAGACAGGAAAGGATCCGCTGGAGGTTTTCCAGACGGCGCTGAAGAATGTCATGCCGGTGCTTGAGGTTCGTGCCCGCCGGGTTGGCGGTGCGAACTATTAGGTCCCGGTGGAAGTCCGGCAGGATCGTCGGATGACGCTGGGTATCCGTTGGCTGGTGAATTACGCCCGCCTGCGCGGTGAGAAGACGATGGACGCGAGGCTTTCCGCTGAGCTCATGGACGCCGCCAACAATACTGGCGCGGCGGGCAAGAAGAAGGAAGACACGCATAAGATGGCTGAGGCGAACAAGGCGTTCGCGCATTACCGCTGGTAATGAGGCCTTTGGTTCAATAAGGAGAGATTCAGAGTGGGCAGAGAGTTTTCCCTGGAAAAAACTCGCAATATTGGTATCATGGCGCATATTGATGCCGGCAAAACGACAACCACTGAGCGTATTCTCTTCTACACGGGTGTAAACCACAAGATCGGCGAGGTACATGACGGTGCTGCGACGATGGACTGGATGGAACAGGAGCAGCAACGTGGCATAACAATCACGTCGGCTGCGACGACGTGCCATTGGAAGGGTCATCGTATCAACATCATTGACACGCCCGGACACGTGGACTTTACAGTCGAGGTAGAACGCTCGCTCAGGGTTCTTGATGGGGCGATTGCCGTATTGACCGCCCGGGGTGGCGTTGAGCCTCAGACCGAAACGGTATGGCGGCAGGCAGAAAAGTACAATGTCCCGCGTATGGCGTATGTGAACAAGATGGATACGACGGGTGCTGATTTCTTCAATGTCATGAAAATGATGCGCGAACGCCTGCATGCCAATCCGGTAGTGGTCCAGCTTCCGGTCGGCGTGGAGGATACCTTCAAGGGAATTGTCGATCTTATCAGAATGGACGCGATCATTTATGAGGACGATCTTGGCAAGGTCAGCGATGAGGTTGCGATTCCTGAGGATATGAAGGACATCGCGGAGGAATACCGCGAAAAACTCCTGGAAGCGGTCGCGGAAACCGACGACGCGCTCATGGAGAAATATCTCGGCGGAGAAGAATTGACCGAGGAAGAGATCAAGACGGCCATCCGCAAGGCGACGATTGCCTGCAAAGTTTGTCCGGTCGTTTGCGGTTCTTCCTATCGCAACAAAGGGGTTCAGCCGATGCTGGACGCGGTGGTCGATTTTATGCCGGCGCCGACGGACATCCCGCCAATCAAGGGCGTGGATCCGGACACTGGCAAAGAGGACAGCCGTCCGTCGAGCGACAGCGAGCCGTTTGCGGCGCTGGCGTTCAAGATCATGGCGGATCCTTACGTTGGTAAGTTGGCCTTCTTCCGGGTTTATTCGGGGACGCTTGACGCCGGCTCCTATGTATTCAATTCCACAAAAGGGAAGAAGGAACGCATGGGGCGGGTGCTTCAGATGCACGCCAACCATCGTGAGGAGCTGGAGAAAGTATACAGTGGCGATATCGCGGCGGCGGTCGGCCTTAAGGACACTACGACCGGCGATACGCTTTGCAACCAGGATCATCCGATTATCTTGGAGTCGATGGTGTTTCCGGATCCGGTCATTTCGGTCGCGGTTGAGCCTAAGACGAAGGACGATCAGGAGAAGATGGGCATTGCCCTGCAGCGTCTGGCAGAAGAGGACCCGACATTCCGGGTTCATACCGATCAGGAGACCGGGCAGACAATCATTTCCGGTATGGGCGAGCTCCATCTGGAAATCATCGTGGATCGTATGCTCAAGGAGTTCAAAGTCGACTGCACGGTGGGTAATCCGCAAGTCGCTTACCGAGAGACAATCCGCAAGAGCGTCAAGGCGGAAGGCCGGTTTGTCCGCCAGTCCGGCGGTCACGGCCAGTATGGCCACTGCTGGCTCGAGCTCGTGCCGCAGGAACCGGGCGAAGGGTTCAGTTTCGAGAACAAGGTGGTCGGCGGCGTGATTCCGAAGGAATTCATCAATCCGATCGAGGCCGGTGTCAAGGAAGCGATGGAGAACGGCGTTATCGCCGGGTATCCGATGGTTGATATCAAGGCGATTGTTTACGACGGCTCCTTTCATGAGGTCGATTCCTCGGAAATGGCGTTCAAGATTGCCGGTTCGATGGCCTTCAAGAATGGCGCTGAGAAAGCGAATCCGGTTCTCCTGGAGCCGTATGTGAAGGTCGAGGTCATCGTTCCCGAGGAGTACATGGGCGATGTCATCGGCGACTTGAATTCCCGCCGCGGCCGTATCGAGGGCATGGAGCCTAGGAATGGCGCACAGGTCATCAACGCGATGGTTCCGCTGGCGGAAATGTTCGGCTACTCGACGGATCTCCGTTCCAAGACTCAGGGTCGTGGGAACTATTCGATGGAAGTCGCCTTCTACGATGAAGTTCCTAAGAATATATCCGATGCGATTGTCGCTAAGAACAAGGGTGAATAAGGGAGGAAAAAATCAATGGCGAAGCAGAAGTTTGAGAGAACGAAACCGCATGTTAACATCGGCACGATTGGTCACGTCGATCATGGCAAGACGACGCTGACGGCTGCCATCACGAAGGTACTCGCGGAACAAGGCGGCGCGGACTTCGTCGATTACAACATGATCGACAAGGCGCCGGAGGAGCGCGAGCGTGGTATCACGATCAATACGGCGCACGTCGAGTACCAGACGGAGAAGCGCCACTATGCACACGTTGACTGCCCGGGCCATGCGGACTATGTCAAGAACATGATCACCGGTGCGGCTCAGATGGACGGCGCAATCCTCGTCGTTAGCGCAGCGGATGGTCCGATGCCGCAGACCCGCGAGCATATCCTGCTGGCCCGCCAGGTCGGTGTTCCGGCCATTGTCGTCTTCCTGAACAAGGTCGATATGGTCGATGATCCTGAGCTCCTTGGGCTGGTCGAGATGGAGGTCCGCGAGCGCGTTTCCAAGTATGAGTTCCGGGGCGACGGTATTCCGGTGGTTTCCGGTTCGGCACTGAAGGCCCTGGAGGGTGATGCTGAATACCAGAAGAATATCATCGAGCTCATGGACGCTGTCGATGATTACATCCCGACTCCGGTCCGCGACACCGAGAAGCCGTTCCTGATGCCGGTCGAAGATGTCATGACGATTACCGGCCGCGGCACGGTTGCGACGGGTCGCGTTGAGCGCGGCGAGCTCAAGATGGGTGATACGGTTGAGATTGTCGGCATTAAGGAGACGCGCAGCACGGTCGTCACCGGTATCGAAATGTTCCGCAAGACGTTGGATTCGGCAGTGGCTGGCGATAACATCGGCGCGCTGCTTCGTGGCATTGACCGTAACGAGATTGAGCGCGGTCAGGTTCTCGCGAAGCCGGGCTCCATCCACCCGCATACGAAATTCAAGGCGCAGGTTTACGTCCTGACGAAGGAAGAGGGCGGTCGTCATACGCCGTTCTTCTCCAACTACCGGCCGCAGTTCTATTTCCGTACGACGGACGTCACCGGCGTTGTCAAGCTGCCGGAGGGCACGGAAATGGTCATGCCGGGCGATAACGTCGAGATGGAAGCTGAACTCATCACCCCGATTGCCATCGAGAAGGGTCTCCGCTTCGCGATTCGCGAAGGTGGTCATACAGTTGGCGCGGGTCGTGTCACGGACATCATTGAGGCATAACATAAATTGGATAGGTAATCTATATAAGGGCGGCGCCAGCGCCGCCCTTATATAAGGATTTTTTTGGTACCCCCGATGCGATGATGCGTTAGATTGCTCGCCGCGGCGAGGTAATGCGGCACTTTGCGCTGCTGTGATTGGTACCGCACTTCCCGGCGAGGGAACTAGCGCGGAGAAGTTCTGGGTCCAGAACCTGAGCGATAAGGAGGAAAAGAATTTGTCTAAGAAACAGAAGATCAGGATTCGTTTGAAGGCCTATGATCATAAAGCTCTTGACCAAAGTGCTGTAAAAATTGTCGATACGGCGACGAGAACGGGCGCTATGGTCTCCGGGCCGATCCCACTTCCGACGGAGAAAAACGTGTTCACGATTCTCCGCTCACCCCATGTCAATAAGGATTCGCGTGAGCAGTTCGAGATGCGGACGCATAAGCGGCTCATTGATATCCTGGAGCCGTCCCCCAAGACGGTGGACGCTCTCATGCACCTCGATCTGCCGGCAGGGGTAGACATTGAAATGAAACTGTAAGGAGGTGGGACAATGTCGAAAGCGATTTTAGGCAAAAAGCTGGGCATGACGCAGATCTTCACAGAAGAGGGTCGGGTCGTTCCGGTCACCGTCATTGAATCGGGCAGGAATGTCGTCATTCAGAACAAGACGGTGGAAAACGATGGCTATAATGCGGTTCAGCTCGGCTTTGGCGAAGTCAGGGAGAAAAAAATCACGAAACCGATGAAGGGCCATTTCGACAAGGCTGGTGTTCAGCCGGTCAAGTTCATCCGCGAGATGCGGCTGGCGGCTCCTTCTGAATATAAAGTCGGCGATATCCTCGGCGTCGATGTCTTCGAGGCTGGTGAGCTCGTTGATGTTACGGGCACTTCCAGAGGCAAAGGGTTTGCCGGTACGGTCAAGCGCAATCATTTCGCTCGCGGTCCCATGGGGCATGGTTCCAAGTCACATCGTGAGCCGGGCTCTACGGGCGCTATGATCAGCGGTCACGGCGGCCGGGTATTGAAGGGCAAGAAACTTCCCGGGCAGATGGGGCACGCGCGGGTTACGGTACAGCGGCTGACGGTTGTTCGGGTTGATGCGGAGCGGAATCTGCTCCTCATCAAGGGCTCTGTCCCCGGGCCGAAGAAGGGCTTTCTTATCATCAAGGAAACGGTCAAGCCCAATAAACAATAATTGGAAGGAGGATAAGCTGAGTCATGCCTACAGTAGCTGTTTACGATATCGAGAACAAGCAGGTTGGCGATATCGAATTAGATGAAAATATCTTTGGCGTTGAAGTCAACGGGGCCCTCCTGCATCAGGCAGTTGTCCGGCAGTTAGCTTGCGAGCGCCTGGGCACTCATTCCACGAAAACGAGAGCAATGGTCCGCGGTGGCGGACGCAAGCCCTGGCGCCAGAAAGGGACGGGCCACGCGAGAAGCGGTTCCCGTCGTTCTCCTGTCTGGGTTGGCGGTGGCACGGTCTTCGGGCCGCATCCGCGTTCCTATGCTTTTACGATGCCGCGCAAGCAGCGCCGTCTCGCCATCAAGTGCGCGCTTTCGGACAAGGTCCAGAGCGGGGATTTCCTCGTCCTTGACAGCCTCGATTTCGATGCTCCGAAGACGAAGTCGGTGGTCAAGATGCTCGACGCTTTCAACATCGACAAGAAGGCCCTTATCATCACTGCCGACAAGGCAGAGAACGTAGAGCGTTCTTCCCGGAACATTCCGGGCGTCAAAGCAATCCATACACTGGGCCTCAATGTATATGATATTCTGAACCACGATAAGCTCTTCGTCACGAAGGACGCCATCGGCCGGATCGAGGAGGTGCTCGCATAATGGAAGCACGCGATATCCTGCTTCGCCCGCTCGTTACGGAAAAATCCACCGCATTGATGCAGGAGGGCAAGTACGTTTTCGAGGTTGCCAAGGCGGCGAACAAGATTGAGATTGCGAAAGCCGTTGCCGAGATATTCAACGTCAAGGTCGTTTCGGTCAACACCGTGAACGTGGCCGGTAAGGTTAAGCGCATTGGCCGCAAGACTGGCCGCCGCTCCGATTACAAGAAAGCGATTGTGAAGCTGGCGCAGGGAGAGACGATCCAGTTCTTTGAAGGTTGATATTTCGGTAAAGGAGGTATACTTCAGTGGCAGTTAAGAGTTTTAAGCCGTATTCGGCTGGCCGGCGCTTCATGACGGTAGCGTCGTTCGACGAGATTACGACGGATAAGCCGGAGAAGTCTCTGGTCACCAGCCTGAAGCAGCATGGCGGCCGGAATCAGCAAGGCCGGCTGACGGTCCGTCATCAGGGCGGCGGCCATAAGCGTCGCTATCGCATCATAGATTTCAAGCGGGACAAGGATGGAATCCCGGCCACGGTCGCGACCATCGAGTACGATCCGAACCGCAGTGCCCGCATCGCGCTCCTCAACTACGCTGATGGCGAGAAGCGCTACATCATCGCCCCGAACGGCATTAAAGTCGGGGATAAGGTCGTATCCGGGCCGGATGCTGATATCAAGCCGGGTAATGCTCTGCCAATCGTAAATATTCCGGTCGGCTCCACGATTCATAACATTGAGCTCAAGATCGGCAAGGGGGCCCAGATGGTCCGCTCGGCCGGCGCCAGCGCTCAGTTGATGGCAAAAGAAGGCAGCTATGCGTTGCTTCGTATGCCGTCGGGCGAGATCCGTAAGGTTCATGTGAATTGCCGGGCCACGATTGGCGAGGTCGGCAATCTTGAGCATGAGAACATCACAATCGGCAAAGCGGGACGTTCCCGCTGGATGGGCATCCGTCCGGCAAACCGCGGTGTTGCGATGAACCCGAACGACCATCCGCATGGTGGCGGCGAGGGCCGCAGCCCGGTCGGCCGCAAGCATCCGGTCACTAAATGGGGCAAGTGCGCCATGGGCGCCAAGACCCGTCGCAAGAAGCCGTCGGACAAGTTCATTGTCAAGCGTCGCGGCAAATAATCGCATGAGCCTGGGCGGGCGCGACTGGCGCCCTGCCGGAAAGGAGGATATACCTTGTCAAGATCGGTTAAAAAGGGACCTTTTGTGCAGGAGAGTCTGCTGAAAAAGATTACGGCGCTTAACGAGGCCAACGAGAAGAAGGTCGTCAAGACCTGGTCTCGCAGCTCGACGATCCTTCCGGAATTCGTCAGCCATACGATTGCCGTGCATGATGGCCGCAAGCACGTGCCGGTTTACATTACGGAGGACATGGTCGGGCACAAGCTCGGCGAATTCGCTCCGACCCGTACTTATAAAGGCCATGCCGGCTCCGAGAAGAAGACGGCGCTCAAGTAAAAGCGAAAGGAGAAGACTTGATGGAAGCGAAAGCTGTCGCAAAATACATTCGCATAGCTCCGCGCAAAGTACGCGTCGTCATGGATCTCATTCGCGGAAAGAGCGTTGCTGAAGCCTTTGCGATTCTGAAGTTCACGCCGAAAGCCGGCGCTGATGTCATAGAGAAGGTCTTGAAATCCGCGGTCGCGAACGCGGAAAACAATTTCGACATGAATGTGGATAACCTTTACGTTTCCACGGCGTATGTCGATCAGGGCCCGACGCTGAAGCGTATTCATCCGCGTTCCCGGGGACAGGCGTTCAGCATCCTGAAGCGGACGTCGCATGTCACGGTTGTCGTCGCCGAAAAATAACAGAAGGAGGGAAACGTATTGGGTCAGAAAGTTAATCCGCATGGTATGCGCCTCGGCATCGTCAAGACCTGGGATGCGAAGTGGTTTGCGGACGGGAAAGAATATGCAGCGAACCTGCATGAAGATATCAAGATTCGCGATTACCTGATGAAAAGCCAGCAGATGGCGGGAATTTCGCGCGTTGAGACCGAACGGTCCAAGAATCGCCTCCGCTTGAAGATTCATACAGCCAAGCCGGGCATGGTCATTGGCCGCGGCGGTTCGGGAATCGAGCAGATCAAAACGAACCTTCAGAAATTCACCAAGACGAAGGTCGATATCGATATCGTAGAGGTCAAATCTCCTGATCTCGATGCCAAGCTGGTGGCGGAGAACGTCGCCGGACAGTTGGAGCGCCGCATCGCGTTCCGACGGGCGATGAAGTCCTGCGTTGGCCGGACGATGCGTTCGGGTGCGAAGGGTGTCAAAATCATGGTCAGTGGCCGCCTGGGTGGGGCTGAGATTGCACGGACCGAGTCGTATCGTGAGGGAAGCATTCCTCTGCATACGCTCCGGGCCGATATCGATTACGGTACGGCTGAGGCGGCGACAACATACGGCCGCATCGGCGTAAAGGTTTGGATCTTCAAGGGCGAGATCCTGCCGGAAAAGAAGCAGACGGCTCCGGTTGCTGCGGCTGAAAGGAGCGAAGCCTAATGTTATTACCGAAGAGAGTGAAATACCGCAAGCAGTTTCGCGGCCGCATGAAGGGCAAAGCGCATCGCGGCAACACGGTGGCGCATGGCTCCTTTGGCCTTATGGCGTTGGAGCCGGCCTGGATCACGAATCGTCAGATTGAGGCGGCCCGTATCGCGATGACGCGTTACATCAAGCGCGGCGGTCAGGTCTGGATCAAGATTTTCCCGGACAAGCCTGTCACGGCGAAGCCGGCGGAGACCCGTATGGGCAGCGGCAAGGGGTCGCCGGAGTACTGGGTGGCCGTTGTGAAGCCGGGTCGCATCCTCTTTGAGATGGACGGCATTTCTGAGGAAGTCGCGAAAGAAGCGATGCGCCTGGCCGGTCATAAGCTTCCGATCAAGACGAAGTTTGTGAAGCGCGAGGAGGACCAGCAGAAAGAGGGCGGTGAAGTAAATGAAGGTTAATGAGATACGTGATATGAGTGCTGGAGAACTTAACCAGAAAGTTGCTTCCCTGAAAGAAGAGCTGTTCAACCTCCGGTTTCAGCTCGCCACTGGCCAGCTCGAGAATCCTATGCGTATCCGGGAAGTCAAGAAGACGATTGCCCGGATCAAGACAGTCCAGCGTGAACAGGAACTCAAGGCGTAAATGATATGCATAGGAAGGAGGTCTCTTGATGAACGAGAGAAATGACCGCAAGACGAGAATCGGTAAGGTCGTCAGCGATAAGATGGACAAGACCGTTGTGGTTGCCGTGGTTGATCTGGAGCAGCATAAGCTTTACAAGAAAGCGGTCAAGAAGACGGTCAAATTCAAGGCGCACGATGAAGAGAACGGCGCTCATGTCGGCGATACGGTTCAGATCATGGAGACGCGCCCGCTGTCCAAGGATAAGCGGTGGCGGGTCGTCAAGGTCGTGGAACGCGCGAAATGATCGCTTTCATATACCTGATCAATTGGAAAAGGGGGTAGAACTATGATCCAGCAGCAAACCATGCTGAATGTTGGTGACAATACCGGCGCCAAGGAAATCATGTGCATCCGGGTCATGGGCGGTTCCTACCGCAAATATGCCAATATCGGCGATATCATCGTCGCTTCTGTAAAAGCTGCCGCTCCGGGCGGGATGGTCAAGAAGGGCGACGTCGTCAAGGCCGTTGTTGTCCGCAGTGTCAAGGGCCTGCGCCGTCCGGATGGTTCGTTCATCCGCTTCGATGAGAATGCGGCAGTCATCATCAAAGACGACAATACGCCGCGCGGAACGCGTATTTTCGGCCCGGTAGCCCGTGAGCTTCGTGAGAAGGATTTCATGAAGATCGTTTCGCTGGCTCCGGAAGTACTTTGAGAGTGAGGAGGTGCTATTTTGTCGCTGAATAATCATCTGCATGTCAAGAAGGGCGATACGGTCGTTGTATTGTCCGGCAAAGATAAAGGCCAGCAGGGAAAGATCATCCTGGCGATGCCGAAGAAATCCAAGGTTGTCGTCGAGGGTATCAACAAGGTGAAGCGTCATACGAAGCCGAGCCAGAAAGCGCCGCAGGGCGGTATTCTTTCCAAGGAGGCGCCGATGGCCGCCTCGAAGGTCATGGTTGTCTGCCCGGCCTGCAAGAAGCCGACCCGTACCGGCAAGAAGCTTGTGAACGGCAAATTTGTCCGCGCCTGCAAGAAGTGCGGCGAGGTCATTGATGAGACGAAATGATGCGGAAAGGAGGAGAATGATTGGTGGATAGATTACAGGAAAAGTACACGAAGGAAGTCATTCCTGAGCTCACGAAGAAATTCGGCTACAAGAACGTAATGCAGCTGCCGAAACTGGAGAAGGTCATCATCAACATGGGCGTTGGCGAAGCTGTTGGCAATCCCAAGGCGCTGGACGCGGCGGTCAATGATCTCACCATTATTGCCGGCCAGAAGCCGGTCGTTACCCGGGCGAAGAAGTCCATCGCAACCTGGAAAATTCGTCAGGGCATGGCAATCGGTGCCAAGGTTACGCTTCGTGGCACTCGCATGTATCAGTTCCTCGATAAGTTCATGAACGTGGCTCTGCCGCGGGTTCGTGATTTTCACGGAGTCAGCGCCAAGGCATTTGATGGTCGCGGCAACTATTCTGTCGGCCTCAAGGAGCAGCTGATCTTTCCTGAAATAGACTACGATAAGATCGATAAGGTTCGTGGCATGAATGTTGTTATCGTCACAACGGCGAAGACCGACGAGGAGGCCAGAGAGCTTCTGTCGCTCCTGGGTATGCCGTTCGGCGCTTGATCGGGAGCAAAGGAGGTAACTGACTGTGGCCAAGAAGGCTATGATTGAGAAGTGGAGCCGCGAGCCGAAGTACAAGGTTCGCAAGTACAATCGTTGCAAGATTTGCGGTCGTCCGCATGCTTATATGAGAAAGTTTGATATGTGCCGTATCTGCTTCAGAGAGCAGAGCTACAAGGGCGCGATTCCTGGCGTTACGAAAGCCAGCTGGTAAGACCTAAGCTTCGAAAGGAAGGAGGATATCGATTTATGGTAATGACTGATCCTATTGCAGATATGCTGACCCGTGTGCGCAACGCGAATTCCGTTTTGCACGACAAGGTTGAGATTCCCGGTTCCAAGATCAAGAAAGCGATTGCCGCTGTCTTGAAGGAAGAAGGTTTCATCAAGGACTACACGTTCACTGAGAACGAGAAGCAGGGCGTCCTGACGCTGACGCTGAAATATGGCCCGGAGCGCGAGAAGGTTATTTCCGGCATTAAGCGCATTTCCAAACCTGGTCTCCGCATGTACGCGAAGCATGCGGAGCTTCCCCGGGTGCTGGGCGGCCTCGGCATCGCCATCATTTCCACGTCCAGGGGGATTATGAGCGACAAGAAGGCCCGCAAGGCTGGCCTGGGCGGCGAGATTATCGCATACGTCTGGTAATGCAAGGAACTGGGAGGTATACAGATGTCTAGAATTGGTAGAGCGCCAATCACGATTCCGTCAGGTGTGACGATTACGCTTGGCGATAACAATAAAGTTACTGTCAAAGGCAAGAAGGGCGAGCTCAGCCGCGTTTGCCACAAGGATATTAAGATCACGGTGAAGGATGGCACCGTTACGGTCGAGCGTCCGTCAGAGGACAAGGTACACAAGTCCTTGCACGGACTGACCCGCACGCTGATCAACAATATGGTTGTAGGCGTGACGGAAGGCTTCACGAAGACGCTGGAGATCAACGGTGTCGGCTATCGCGCTGTCAAGCAGGGCAAGAACCTGCACCTGTCGCTGGGGTTCTCTCATCCAGTCATCGTTGAGCCGCCGCAGGGCATTGAGCTGGATGCGCCGGCCGCGAACAAGATTATCATCACTGGCGCGGACAAGGAAGCCGTCGGCGGGATGGCGGCCAAGATCCGTTCGCTGAGGAAGCCGGAACCTTATAAGGGCAAGGGCATCAAATACGAGGGCGAGCACATCCGCCGCAAGGTCGGAAAGGCTGGCGCCAAGGGCAAGAAATAAAACCACTGACAGAGAAAGGAGTGAGTCGGCTTGCTTCATAAAGAGGATAAGAATAAGGCGCGTCGCAAGCGTCATCTCAGGGTCCGCAACCATATCTCCGGTACTCCTGAACGGCCGCGCCTCAATGTGTTCCGCAGCCTGAGCAATATCTACGCCCAGGTCATCGATGATCTGCACGGTGTGACGCTGGCGGCGGCGAGTTCCAAGGACAAAGGCTTCGATGCCTATGGTGGCAATATCGAGGCGGCGAAAAAAGTCGGTGAGGCGATTGCGAAGAAGGCTTTGGAAAAGGGCATCGAAACGGTCGTCTTCGACCGCGGCGGCTATATCTATCATGGCCGGGTCGCGGCACTGGCGGAGGCGGCTCGCGAGGCTGGCCTGAAATTCTAAAAAGGCAAAGGAGGTACATGAATGGCTAGAATGGACAACGAGACTCCGGAGTTCCAGGAGAAAGTTGTGTATATAAATCGTGTGGCGAAAGTCGTCAAAGGCGGTCGCCGGTTCTCGTTCAGCGCGCTTGTCGTTGTCGGCAACCAGAAAGGCAAAGTCGGCGTCGGTCTGGGCAAGGCGAGTGAGGTTCCGGAAGCGATCCGCAAGGGCATCGAAGACGCCAAGAAGC
This sequence comes from Selenomonadaceae bacterium, assembly GCA_016280345.1. Taxonomy (GTDB): domain Bacteria; phylum Bacillota; class Negativicutes; order Selenomonadales; family Selenomonadaceae; genus RGIG3544. The sequence goes on from JAEEGN010000111.1 coordinate 18,207, forward strand.
ATCTCATCGAGGTTGCCCTTCGCGAGCACACGATTCCGCATGAGATTATCGGTATTTTCGGCGCCGGACAGGTGCTCCTGAAGCCGGCGGCAAAAGGTACCGGCGTCATTGCCGGCGGTCCGGCGCGTGCGGTTCTTGAACTGGCAGGCATCCGTGACATCCTGACGAAGTCGCTGGGTTCTTCCAATCCGAACAACATGGTCCGGGCCACGCTCACCGGCCTCAGCCAGCTCAAGAAAGCGGAGCGGGTCGCTGAGCTTCGCGGCAAGACGGTCCAGGAAATCTTGGGGTAAGGAGGACATTTCGATGGCAAAGTTGAAAATCACCCTGACCCGTAGCCTGATCGGCCGTCCGGAAACGCAGCGGAAAACCGTGAAGTCGCTCGGTCTGGGCAAGCTCCATTCGTCGAACGTGCTGCCTGACAACGAGGCTATGCGCGGTCAGATTCACAAGGTCCGGCATCTTGTGACAGTCGAAGAAAACGAGGACTGAGAGTAGGGAGGTGCAAGCGATGAAATTGCATGAATTAACGCCGGCTCCGGGGGCCAGGAAAAATCGTGTCCGTAAGGGACGTGGCCTGGGCAGCGGCCTGGGAAAAACGGCGGGACGTGGCATGAAGGGCCAGAATTCCCGCTCTGGCGGCGGTGTCCGAACCGGCTTTGAGGGCGGCCAGATGCCTCTGTACCGCCGGCTTCCGAAGCGCGGCTTCAAGAATATTTTCGCCAAAGAGTTCGCTGAGGTTAACGTTTCCATGCTCAATCGTTTTGAGAATGGCGATATGGTCGATCCGGTGGCTCTGATTGAAAGCGGCATCCTGAAGAATGTTTGTGACGGCGTCCGCATCCTTGGCAATGGTGAGCTCACGAAGCAGCTGACGGTCCGGGCGAATGGATTTACGAAATCGGCAGAGGAAAAGATCACGGCGGCAGGCGGAAAAGTCGAGGTGATCTGAGTGCTCCCAGCCCTTGCGAACATCTACCGGATTCCGGAGCTTAGACAGAAGATCACATTCACTCTGATCATGTTCGCTATTTTCCGGATGGGAACACACATCCCGGTTCCGGGCGTGAACCCGGCCGTTATAGAGCAGCTTTTCAACACAGGCAATCTCTTTGGTTTATTAGATTTGTTCTCTGGTGGTGCGCTGAGCAAGTTTTCCATCTTCGCGATGAGCATCACCCCTTATATCAATGCTTCCATCATCATACAGCTTTTGACGGTTGTCATCCCGACACTGGAGCAGTGGTCTAAGGAAGGGCAGGAAGGACATAAGAAAACGACGCAGGTCACGCGTTACCTCACTGTAGCGCTGGCATTTCTGCAAGCAATCGGCATGTCCTTTGGCCTGCGGGACGCGATCCTGAATCCGGGGATCGCCTCGGTCCTCATCATCGCAATCACGTTAACGGCGGGCACCGTATTCCTCATGTGGGTCGGTGAGCAGATTACGGCGCAGGGTGTTGGCAACGGCATCTCGCTCATAATTTTCGCCGGTATCGTGGCGGCGCTCCCGAAAAACCTGCAAAAGATTTACCAGTACCTACAGGCGGGGACAATCAACGGTTTCAATGTCGTCCTGTTTGTAACCATCGCGGTGGCCATGGTGGTATTCGTCATTCTGATCCATCAGGCGCATCGCCGTATCCCGATTTCCTATGCGAAACGTGTTGTTGGCCAGAGGGCCTATGGCGGGCACTCCAGCCATATCCCGCTGAAGGTAAACCAGGCGGGAGTCATTCCAATCATCTTTGCGTCATCCGTGCTGATGTTTCCAGTAACCATTGCCCAGTTTGTTGATGTACCATGGGTAAAGACGTTCGCCGGTTATTTTGCGTGGGGGACGCCGCTACAGACGACTCTGTATGCAATCCTCATTTTGTTCTTCACGTATTTCTATACCGCGGTTACTGTAAAGATATCGGATATGGCAGAGAACCTGAAAAAATACGGTGGTTTTATTCCGGGCATTCGCCCAGGTAAACCAACGGAAGAATATTTAGATCATGTTCTGACGCGTATCACGTTAGCCGGCGCTTTCTTCCTGGCTTTCATCGCCATACTGCCGAATATGGTCGCAGGCGCGACGCATATTGAAGGTGTGTACTTTGGCGGTACGGCACTTCTGATCGTGGTTGGGGTTGCGCTCGACACGATGAAGCAGATTGAGGCGATGGTCGTGATGCGCCATTATCAAGGCTTCATGAAATAGGGGGGAGAAGATGTATATCCTGCTGATGGGGCCGCCTGGAGCCGGCAAGGGCACGCAGGCCGCTAGTCTGGTCAAAGAGTTCGATATCCCTCACATCTCGACCGGAGATATGTTCCGCGCGGCGGTGAAGGATGGGACAGAGCTCGGTAAAAAGGCAAAGGAGTGCATGGATGCCGGTGAGCTTGTTCCCGACGAGATCACGATTGGCATTGTTCGGGAGCGGCTGGCAAAGCCGGATTGCGCGAAGGGCTTCATCCTGGACGGCTTTCCCCGTACGGTTGAGCAGGCCAAGGCTCTGGACGAGATCCTGCGCGGCCTCTCA
>JAEEGN010000112.1 GCA_016280345.1 Selenomonadaceae bacterium
CGCGCCATCCACACGAAGGAGGAGCGGGCGGCGGCGGCAGCGGAGCTTCAGCGCCAGTGGGGCTGCGCCGTACTGGCGAAGGGCGGCCACCCGGTGGAGGAGGAGGATGACGCCGCCGACGACGTGCTGGCGGTGGAAAACGGGATCGTGACCTTCCCGGAGAGGCGCATTGACACCCGCAACACCCACGGTACCGGCTGCACCCTGTCCAGCGCCATCGCCGCCAACCTCGCCAAGGGCTTCGCGCTCTCCGACGCGGTGCGCCGGGCGAAGGAGTACGTCACCGGCGCGCTCTCGGCCGGTCTCGCGCTGGGTCGGGGCAACGGGCCGCTCCATCACGGCTTCGATATCAGGAGCCGCTTTGCCATGGAAAGCGTGGACGCCGACCGTGAGGAGCGGGCCGCCTACCTTTCCGCCGTGCAGGGTGAAGCGTCGGCTTTCGACGTGGAGCGGATCGCGCCGTTCCTGTGGCTGGACCGGGGCGAGAAGGCCTCGGTGGTGCTCGACGTCGGAAGCAACTACCTCAGCGACCTTTTCGCCACCCGGGCGGAGGACGGCGCCGAGGGCAGCAGCCGCGACTGGGAGAGTCTGGCAAAGGTATTCCTGACGGAAGCCTGCCCCGAGCTGGCGGACAAGATCTTCTTTGACAGCACCGAGCGGGAGTTCCGCCTGCGCTCGCGGGAGAACAAGCAGGCCCTCTGGCAGTTCATCACCGCCTTCAAGCAGGCCCTGGACGACCGGAGCCGCATCCTGGACCTGTTCAGCCGGGCGGAGATCGACGACGCGTTCCCCTGAGGAAGGCGCCGCATCCGGCGACATCGTTTCCCCGCCGGGCGCGGACGGAAAAGTTTTGCCGGTTTGCGAAAACCCTTTGACAAGACAGCCGTTTCGTATTATACTCGCGGATAGAGATATTGAACGGGCTTTTCCCCGGGAAGCGGGTCGGGAAAGCCGGAAGGAGAGAGATAGATGCCGTCGATAGTTATTATCGCGGGACTCGTCATCGTGTTCCTGGTGGGGATCCTGTGGGGCGCCGTCCTGACGCTGGGCTGGTTCCATTACTCGGAGGAACTGGACCTCGAATGGCTTTCTTCGGGGCGGATCGTCAACCGGATGTCGCTCATCGCCATCAATATCCTGTGCCTGATCCTGGTGGTCGGCGGCTTTCTGCTGATCGGCGTGCCCCGGCCGAGCTGATTTTACAAAACCGAGCAACCCCCGCCTTCGCCGCTTCTTCAAAGCGCCTGGGCGGGATTTTTCATGGAACGGGAAAAACGGCGGGGCACGTCCCCGCCCAGGGGAAGGAGGAACGGGCCTTGGATTTTTCAGCGTTTTCGTCCCATGCCGGGCCGCTGCTGGCGGTCTTTGCCGCCTCTTTCCTGCAGTCCATTACCGGCTTCGGCCTCGTCATGGTGGCGGCACCGCTTTTGATGTTCTTCTACGACCCGCGGCTGGTGGTGCTGCTGGTGGTGCTGCTGGCCTCCTGCGGCAATTCCGCCCAGACACTCATGCTGCGCCGGACCGCCCGCTGGGACATCGTGAAGCGGATGTTCGTCGGCTCCCTCTGCTCCCAGCCCGTGGGCTATTTCATCTACCACACCTTCCCCTCGGAGGGCATCAAGCTGCTGGTCAGCGTCGTCATCCTCGTCTCGCTGACGGCCATGCAGTTCTCCCGCTGGCGGTTCCATCAGACGCCGCGGGGCGACTTCATCGCCGGCTTCCTCGCCGGCACCATGGCGACGACGACGGGCATGGCCGGGCCGGTGCTGATCCTCTACTTCGCCGCCGCCGGCATGACGCCGGCGACGCTCCGGGCGACGACGATTTCCTTCTTTTTTTGCTGCAACGTCCTCGCCATCGGCACCTTCCTGGTGGGTGGGGCGGCCATGGGGGAGGCGCTGCGGGAAGTCGTTTTCCTGCTGCCGGCCCTCATCGCCGGCATCGCCACGGGCCATATCTTCTTCCGCTACCTGCCCGCCGCCCGCTTCCGCCAGATCCTCAACGCCATCCTCTACATCGTCTGCCTATACACCCTCTATACCTCTCTCGGCAAGCTCCTCCGATAGCGGCGCCGAAAGCCGGGAGCCCCACTTGACAGCCGCCCCGTTTCTGCGCTATACTATCCTTGCTGAAGGGGAGTAACCCAAAGGCCGGCCGCCAACAAGCATGTCTCCGCGGGAGACTGGTACCGGCGTTGCGATTTTTGCAAAGGTGAGACTTTCAGCGTGATGATTTCGTCATCGCGCTGAGGGTCTCTTTTTTTACCGGGTCCCCCGCCGAAGAATCCACGCCCTTTGCCACAGGAGGAATCGCCATGAGCCAACCCCTTACCCTGTTCGTCGCTTTCGTTGTGCTGGCCGTCGGCTTCGTGCTGCTCATCAGGGGCGCCGACTACTTCGTGGACGGCTGCTCCGCCATCGCCCAAAGGTTCCGCGTCCCGCCTCTGATCATCGGCCTGACCGTCGTCTCCATGGGGACCAGCCTGCCGGAACTGGCGGTCAGCGTCACCGCGTCGATGGCGGGGAGCAATGAGATTGCCGTCAGCAACGTTACCGGTTCCAACATCTTCAATCTCATGGTGGTTCTCGGCGTAAGCGCCCTCTTTACGCCGCTGGCGGTAGAGCGGAAGACGCTGACGCGGGAGTTCCCCTTCTCGGTTCTTTGCGCCGCCCTCATGGCCTTCATGGGGGCGCGCGGTCCGGTGGTCAAAGAGGGCATCGGTTCCATCGGCCGGGTGGACGGGCTGATACTGCTCATCCTGTTCGTCCTCTTCATCGGCTATACCATCCGCTCCGCCCAGAAGGCCCGGGCGGAAAGCGCCGGTGAGGATGTCCCGACGGAAATCCTTTCCCCCGCCCGCAGCGCCCTCTATATTATCCTCGGCATCGTCGCCATCAAGTTCGGCGGTGACTTCGTCGTCGGCGGCGACACCGTTGTCGCCGGGCGCGAGATCTCCTACGGCGCCGTCGCCATCGCCCGGATTCTCGGCATGAGCGACAACCTCATCGGCCTCACGATCATCGCGCTGGGAACCAGCCTGCCGGAACTCGTGACCTCGGTGATGGCGGCCCGCAAAAACGAGCTCGATATGGCGGTGGGCAACGCCATTGGCTCGAACATCTTCAATATTTTGTTCATCCTGGGCACCGCCGCCGCCATCAATCCCGTGGACTTCACCGGCGAGAACCTCATCGACACCCTCATCCTCCTGGGCTTCAGCCTCATCGTCTGGCTCTTCACCTGGACGAGCCGCGCCCTCGTCCGCTGGGAGGGCGCCGTCATGCTGGCCCTCTACGGCGGCTTCCTCGCCTATATCATCGGGCGGGTGTACGGCTGAATACGCTCTTACGGAAAAAGAAAAACCTTCGTCCTGCCTTTGACGGCAGAGCGAAGGTTTTTGTATTGCGGCATCTCGGAAATCTGACGGGATCACTCCCTCCGACGCCCCGCGCCACCGCCCTCCGGGAGGGTGGCTCGTCGTCCCGCGGTCCGTCCGTTCAGGACTGCCCTTCCAGCGGGTCGGGGCCGTACCGGTTGGGGCCCTCGGTTCCTTTGAAGAAGAGAAGGTAACAGCTCAAAAGGAGATTCAGGCCGGGAATGAATTTGATGATGATCCACCAGGCCGAACGGTTGAGGTCGTGGAGACGGCGAATCACCAGCATGAAGTCCGGAATCACGAACACCAGGGAAATCCAGACGCTCATCTTACGGATGGCCGGGCTTTTCAGCATCGCCGAGAGAAATCCCAGAAGCATGGCGATGACGAAGATGGCGGCTATCAGAGCCAGACTCCGCATGATGTACGCCTTGCGGTTCAGCCGGTTGTCGTGGCGCAGGAACATCGCCACCAGTCCTTCGTCGGGCACGTAGCGTTCCCCGCCGCCCGGATACCCCGTCGCGCCCGGCCCATAGCCCGGCGGCGGCATACCCGGCCCGGACGGCTGCCCGAAAGGCGGCGCGTCCTGATACACCGTCTGCGGCGACTCCGGCTGCGGGCGGGTCATCAGCGAATTCGACGCCTCCTGCGGCGCGTCGCCCCGGGGCGGCTGGCCGGCTGTCGCCCCTTGCGACGGATCCGGCCCCGGCAAGGGATTCGCCTGTCCCTGCGGCGCCGCAGGCGTGTCCCCGGGCATCGGCGGCGATTGCGGCGCCGGCGCCGCGTCCGTTAGCGCCGCGCCGCAGGCCGTGCAGAATTTCGGCGAGCCGATGCACGGCGCGCCGCAGTTTGGACAAAATTTCGCCATGGAAAAGACCTCCTACCCAACGGCATGGAACAGATTCCTGCAATTCCTTTTTCTATTGTATCCCCTCCCGGCAGGAAAGGCAACCGCTCCGCCGGAAAAACCCATTTTCTTTCCTGCCTGCCGACAGGATTCTTCGCCCGCGGCGGAGAATTATACATAGAACGACAGCCCCGGAAGTGCCCCGCCGCACCCACGCCTCGCCGGGATGACGGGACGGCGTTTCCTCACGCCGGACGGTGCCCCCTGCTTGAAGAAAAACCGCCCGCTGGTGCGGACGGCCTGAAGGTCAATCCTGTATAGCAGTATTCCCCGTTTCAAAGCGCCCCGGCCAGCCAGTCGACGACGTTTTCCTGATCGATACCGCCCTCCCCGAGGGGCATCGTGTCCAGCGTCAGGATCTGCTTCGGGTAATTGTCCCGCACTTCCTGCAACGGCAACAGTTCCCGCCGGAAGGTGTCCGGGTCCAGCACCGTAGCCGCCACTTGATAGTAGCGGCGCTGCCCGTCCTTTTCGGCGACGAAATCAATCTCCCGTCTGTCGATTTTGCCGACGCTTACCCGGAAGCCGCGCCGCAAGAGCTCCAAATACACGATATTTTCCAGCGTGTGGCCAATATCCCGGTTTTTCTCTCCCAGGAGCAGATGACGCAATCCCATATCCACCACATAGTACTTCTGCAGTGACTTCAGATGCTGCTTCCCCCGTATGTCATAACGCCCGCAGGGATACAGGATATAGGCGTCCCGCAGGGCGGCGAGGTCCTGCTCCACCGTAGCGGCGGTCGTTTTCCTGCCCGAGGAGGTCAGCGTGTCCGCGATTTTTTTCGCCGACACGAGACTGCCGATGCTGTCGATCAGGAAGCGCACCATATCCTCCAGCCGCATGACGTTCTGCACGTTCCGCCGCGCAATCACATCTTTCAGCAGGACGGTGTTATAGAGGCCCGCCAGATAGTCCAGCCGCACAGTCCTGTCCTGTATGTAAGGAACATACGGGAAACCACCATAGCGGAAATACTCCTGCCATGCCGCCGCCCGCTCCCCCTGCCGGAACGACCAGAACTCGGCAAAGGAGAGAGGCAGCATCGCAATCTCGATATAGCGTCCGGAAAGTAGCGTCGCCATCTCGCCGGAAAGCAGCGCCGCGTTAGAGCCGGTCAGGTAAAGGTCCACGTCCCGGTGCTCGAAAAGGGAGAGCACCGCCCGCTGGAAATCCGGCACCAACTGTACTTCATCCAGAAAGATATACGTCCGTCGTCCAGCGGCCAGATGGCCTTCCAGATAATCGTAAAGGGCCCGCGCCTGAAGCAGCGGCTCCGCTTCCATGCTGTCCAGGCGGACGGAAAGGATCTGCTCCTCCGGAACGCCGGCGGCGCGAAGCTCGTCCTGAAACTGCGCCAGCAGCGTTGACTTCCCGCACCGCCGCACACCGGTAATGATCTTGATGGCTCGTGTGTCCTTCATCCGGGACAGACGTCGCAAATAGCCGTCGCGTCGAATCATATCCTCTCACCTCTTTTTACAGTATAACATAAAAAGTCGGGAAATCAAAAGTTTTTATTTTGTATAATAAAAACTTTTGATTTCGTGAAGTTTTTATTCTGTCACCGGCGTAACTGCGCACGCGCCCGTCTCATCACAGCCGACACCAAACGAGGGATTTCATCGCGCCCTCGTTCACCGTCAAACGGCCGCCGGCCTTCGCCCCCCGGCAATGACGCGCGCAAGGCCGCCGATCGCCCCCGCCCCAAACGGCTCAACCTGACGCATAAAGGAGCCCCACGTATCGATGAAAGACTATTACGAAATCCTGGAAGTGCATCCCAAGGCATCGCCGGAAATCATCAAGAAAGCCTACCAGACGCTGGCGAAGAAATACCATCCCGATACCGCTTACGGCGACAAGGAGCAGGCGGCGGCGCGCATGGCCGATCTCAACGAGGCTTACCGCGTCCTGTCGGACGAGGCCCAGCGGCGCCGGTATGACCTCATGTATTCCGTGACCGCCGACTATTCCGCCGCCCCCGCCTATGCGCCAGGCGATTTCGCGGCGGCACCGGGCGGGGCGGAGGATTCCCCCGCCGGGAAGCGCATTTCCGAACTCTGCGCCGAGACCGTGGAGGCCCTGGAGCGGGAAATCCGCCCCGGAAAAGAACATGAGGCCGCCAACCGGGCGGCCGGTGAACGCCTCCTCACCCGCTTCGAGCGCGAACTCGCCCGCCCCCTCGCCGTCTTCGAGAGCCAGCCGGGCCGCAAGGAGGCCGTCCATACCAGCCTCGGCCTCGCCTACTGGCGGCTGGCGAGCGCCCTGACCTGGGGCGGCGACTTCGGCGCGGCGGAACGCTGCGCCGAAACCGCCTCGCGGTACATCACCCCCGACGCCCCCTTCTACCGGAATTTCCAGCGCACCTATACCGCCATCCGGGAACGGAAAACCATCCGCCGCCAGAAAAAGCGCGGGAACGGGTGGCTCATCTTCGTCTGCGTCCTGCTCACCGTCGTCTTTGGCACGGCAGCCTTCGCCGCGCTCTTCCCGGGAAAACTCCCGCTGCCCCGCCTGCCCTTTTCCCTGGCGTCCCTTTCCGCCCCCTCCGGCCCCGCTCCCCGGCGCGACGCCGTCACCGGCTACGACCCCTCCCAGCCCCTGCTGGGCAACGAGGGCTACTGCGAGCTGACCGTGGACAATACCCGCAACGATATGCCGGTGTACGCGCGGCTCTGGAACATGCAGAGCGAAGTCCCCGTCCGGGCCTTCACCATCCGGCAGGGCGAATCCTTCACGCTGAAGGGCCTCACCCCCGGCCGCTACGAAGTGCGCTACCACGTCCTCTACGAGAACGGCCTGCCGGAGTTCGGCGTAAAGTCCGGCCCGCTCCGGCTGGAGCAGACCGTCGCCGGCAGCGAGATCCGCTACACCCGCTCCGCGCTGACGCTGAACCCCGAAAAACCCGGCGCCCCCTCCCCGGCCCGCATTCCCCGGGGGCAGGTATAATCCGCTGCCCGCGTCAGGCAAACGCCCGCTTCCGCGCAGGGCATAATAATCCTGCTTCCCCACACGAAAAAGGCTCTGCCAGACCCGCCGCGCCCCCCGCGCCCGGTCTGGCAGAGCCTTTTTCGCTGGTTTTCCATCGGAGAGCGGCGTCCCTGCCCTGACGGCGACCTCCCCCTTTCCGGCCGGCGAACCCCGCCGGGAAAACAAAAATACCCGGCGCCTGCCGGGTATCGCTCTTCCATGGTGCGGTCGATGGGACTTGAACCCATACGTCTTGTGAACACTACCCCCTCAAAGTAGCGCGTCTGCCAATTCCGCCACGACCGCGTATCGCAACTATGAGATTTTTTTGAAATGGTGCGGCTGAGTGGACTCGAACCACCATGATGTTGCCATCACTAGCTCCTGAAGCTAGCGCGTCTGCCATTTCGCCACA
>JAEEGN010000113.1 GCA_016280345.1 Selenomonadaceae bacterium
GGCGAGGTTTCGAATTTCAAGCGGTACCCGTCGGGCCACGCCTATTTCACGCTGAAGGACGAGGCCGCGAGTTTGAAGTGCGTGATGTTCAAGAGCCGGGCGCAGCGCCTGGCCTTCGAGCCGGAGAACGGGATGCAGGTCATCGCCCGCGGGGATATCTCGGTCTATGAGCGGGACGGCGCCTATCAGCTCTACGTCGAGGGGCTGACGCCGGAGGGCGCGGGCGAGCTGGCGGTGGCCTTCGCCCAGCTCAGGGAGCGTCTGGCGGCAGAGGGATTGTTCGACGAGGCGCGGAAGAAGCCGCTGCCGCCCTATCCGCGGACGATTGGCATAGTGACGTCGCCAGCCGGGGCGGTGCTGCGGGATATCCACCGGGTGGCGAAGCGGCGTTTCCCGCAAGTGCGGCTGGCGCTGTACCCGTCGGCGGTGCAGGGCGGGGAGGCGGCGCCCCAGATCGCGCAGGCCATTCGCTTCTTCAACGAGAAATACCCGGTGGACGTGCTGATCGTGGGCCGGGGCGGCGGCTCGGCCGAGGACCTCTGGGCCTTCAACGAGGAGCCGGTGGTACGGGCCATCGCGGCGTCGCGGATTCCGGTGATTTCCGCGGTGGGCCATGAGACGGATTTCTCGCTGGCGGATCTGGCGGCGGACGTCCGGGCGGCTACGCCGTCCCAGGCGGCGGAGCTGGCGGTGCCCGACGCGGCGGATCTGGCGCGCTACGTGGAAGGGCTGCGGGATTCCCTCGGCTCCCTGCGGCGGCGCTGGATGACAGCGAAGCGCGAGCGGCTGACACGGGTGATGGAGCGGCCCTTCTGGCAGGAGCCCCGGCGGCTCCTGGATCTGCACCGGCAGCGGCTGGATACGGCGATGGAGCGCTTCCATCATCTCGTGACGACGGCGATGGCGGCGAAGCGCCATCGTCTGGAAATGGACATGGAGCGGCTGGAGCTTCTGAGCCCGGTGCACGTGCTGCGCCGGGGCTACGGCCTCGTCTCGACGGCCAGCGGCGAGGTGCTGCACAGCGTCCGGCACGTCGAGAAGGGAGACACCCTGCATATCATGCTGACGGATGGGCGGCTGAGCGCGAAGGTGACGCGGCTGCAGAAAGGGGAGACGGAATAGATGGCGACGAAACGGGAAGGATCATTCGAGGAATCGCTGACGGAGCTGGAGTCGATCGTGGCGAAGATGGAGGACGGCGAACCTGATCTGCAGGAGCTGATGAAGCAGTACAGCCGGGGCATCACCCTTTCACAGAAGTGTTTGAAGGCGCTGGAGCGGGCGGAGCAGACGATGGATCTGATGGTCCGCGAGGACGCGAAGGGAAACACGCGGGAAGAACCGCTGGAAATCGGGGACGGACAATGATGTTCCAGACGAAATGGGAAGAGCGGCGCCAGCTGGTGGAGACGGCCCTGCCGGTGGAGCTGGCGGCCTGCGGCTCTGCGGACGAAACGTTGGCGGCGTCGATGGCGTACAGTCTGATGGCCGGCGGCAAGCGCCTGCGGCCGGTGCTGTTGATGGCGGCGGCGGACGCGGCGGGCGGCCGGGGCGAGGATTATCTGACGACGGCCTGCGCCATCGAGATGATCCATACGTATTCGCTGATCCACGACGACCTGCCGGCGATGGACAACGACGATTACCGCCGGGGCAAGCTCACGAACCACAAGGTGTACGGCGCGGGCATGGCGACGCTGGCGGGGGACGGCCTGCTGACGGTGGCTTTCGAGGTGATGCTCCGGCAGGCGAAAGTCCCGGAGGCGACGCGGCTCCGGGTGGTGCGAGAGATGGCGGTGGCGGCGGGACCGGCCGGCATGGTGGGCGGTCAGGCCCTGGACCTCGTTTCCGAAGGGCAGCACATCGATCAGGCGACGCTGCGGAAAATGCACCTGGCGAAAACGGGCGCGCTTTTCCGGGCGGCGATCCGCTCCGGGGCTATCCTGGCGGGGGCGGACGAGGAAACACTGGCGGCGCTTTCCGCTTACGCCAACGCTTTCGGGCTGGCGTTCCAGATCACCGACGATATCCTGGACGTCGTCGGCGACGCCGGCCAGATTGGCAAGCCCGTGGGCAGCGACGAAAAGAACCAGAAATCGACCTACGTGACGCTGACTTCGCTGGACGAAGCGAAACGACTGGCCCGGCGGGCGGTGGACGAGGCGATTGACGCCCTGGCGCCGTTGGGAGACGAGGCGCAGTTCCTGCGGGAACTGGCCGGATTCCTGCTCTCGCGGCAGCAATGACGCGGCAGCGATTCCGCGGCCGGCCACGGGAATAGTACAGACAGGCGGGGAACATATGGAAAGCATCTTGGAGCAAATCGACCATCCCGAAGCCTTGCAGCGGCTCTCCGAGGAACAGTTGGAGCAGCTGGCGGCGGAACTGCGGGAGACCATTATAAAGACCGTCGCCCGGACAGGCGGCCATCTCGCTCCCAGCCTGGGGGCGGTGGAGCTCACGCTGGCCCTTTACAGCGTTTTCCGCCTGCCCCGGGACAAGGTAATCTGGGACGTGGGCCATCAGGCTTACGCGCACAAGCTGCTCACCGGACGGCGGGAAGCCTTTGCCAACCTCCGGCAGCACGGCGGCATCACGGGCTTCCCCTGCCGGGCGGAGTCGCCCTTCGATTTCTTCGGCGTCGGCCACGCCAGCACGTCGATCTCGGCGGCGCTGGGAATGGTCATCGCCCGGGACCTCAACGGGCGCGGTGAGCATATCATCGCCGTCATCGGCGACGGGGCCATGACCGGCGGCGAGGCCTTTGAGGCGCTGAATCACGCCGGCGACCTCCGGAAGAACCTCATCGTGGTCCTCAACGACAACGGCATGAGCATTGACTGCAACGTGGGCGCGATGTCGGAGTACCTTTCCCGCATCCGGGTGACGCCGCAGTACAACCGGGCGAAAAAGGATATCGAGGAGCTCCTCAAGAGCATCCCCCATATCGGGGAGACGGTACTCAAGACGGCGGAGTACATCAAGGACGGCGTGAAGTCGGTGCTGGTGCCGGGCGGCCTGTTCGAGGAGATGGGCTTCACCTACGTAGGGCCCATCGACGGGCACAATCTCCGGCTGATGCGGAAGGTATTCGACGAAATCCGGCTGATGGACGGGCCGATCCTCGTCCACGTCCGCACGAAGAAGGGCCGGGGCTATCTGCCGGCGGAAATCGAGCCCGACAAGTTCCACGGCGTCGGCCCCTTCGACCAGGCCTCGGGGAAAGTGAACAAGACCGCCGGCGCGCCGCCCTCCTATACCTCCGTCTTCGGTCAGACGTTGATCGCGCTGGCGGCGGAGAATTCGGACATCACCGCGATCACGGCGGCGATGCCGGGAGGAACGGGGCTCAAGGAGTTCGGCGAGCGGTTCCCGGAACGGTATTTCGACGTGGGAATCGCCGAGGAGCACGCGGTGACGCTGGCGGCGGGCATGGCGGCGGCAGGCAAGCGACCGGTGGTGGCGATTTATTCCACCTTCCTGCAGCGGGCCTTTGACCAGCTCCTGCACGACGTCTGCCTGCAGAACCTGCCGGTGACGCTCTGCCTTGACCGGGCGGGCATCGTCGGCGAGGACGGGCCGACGCACCACGGGCTTTTCGATTTGTCGTACCTGCGGATGATGCCGAACATGACGGTCATGGCGCCGAAGGACGAGAACGAACTGCGGCGGATGATGAAGACCGCCCTGTCCCTCGACGGCCCGGCGGCCGTCCGCTATCCCCGGGGGGCCGGTCTCGGCGTTCCCCTGGATCAGACCATCGAGCCGCTGCCCGTCGGCAAAGGGGAAATCCTCCGCGAAGGGAAGCAGGCGGCGCTGCTGGCCATCGGCGCGATGGTGGAGCCGGCCCGGCAGGCGGCGGCGCTGCTGGCCGACGAAGGCATCGAGGCGGCGGTGGTCAACATGCGCTTCGTGAAGCCGCTGGACACGGCGCTGATCGACGACATGGCGGCGAAGACCGGGCACCTCGTAACCCTGGAGGAAAACGTGCTGGCCGGCGGCTTCGGCTCGGCGGTGCTGGAGCATCTGACGGAAACCGGGCAACGGATTCCGGTGCTGCGCGTGGGCGTCGGAGACACCTTCGTGCCTCAGGGAAGCTGCTCGTCGCTCCGGCAGGACTGCGGCCTCACGCCGCCGGAAATCGCCCGGCGCGTCCGGGAATTCATCGGAAAGCAAGGATAAGATGGGAAAACTTCGATTGGACGTCCTGCTGACGGAGCGCCAGCTCACCGAGAGCCGCGAACGCGCCCGGGCGGCCATCATGGCGGGACAGGTATTGGTGGACGGCCAGAAAGTGGACAAGGCCGGGGCGCTGGTCAAAGAGGACGCGGTGATACGGCTCCTGGGCGGCGACCTGCCTTACGTGAGCCGCGGCGGGCTGAAGCTGGCCAAGGCCATCGAGGCCTTCGGCGTCGAACTCGCCGGCAAAGTCATGGCCGACGTTGGGGCCTCCACCGGCGGCTTCACCGACTGCGCCCTGCAAAACGGCGCGGCGAAGGTGTACGCCATCGACGTCGGCTACGGGCAACTGGCCTGGAAACTGCGGCAGGACCCGCGGGTCGTCAGCATGGAACGCACCAACATCCGCTACGTGACGCCGGCGGATATCGGCGAGGCGCTGGATTTCGCGTCAATCGACGTAGCCTTCATCTCGCTGACGAAAGTCCTGGGACCGGTCCGGGCGCTATTGAAGGAGACGGGAGAAGTCATCGCCCTCATCAAACCGCAGTTCGAGGCCGGCCGCGGCGCGGTGGGGAAAAAGGGCGTGGTGCGCGACGCCGCCACCCATGCGCGGGTCATCCGCGAAGTCACCGATTTCAGCCGCGGCCTGGGCTTCGTGCCCCGGGGGCTGACTTTTTCCCCGGTCAAGGGACCGGAGGGGAATATCGAATACCTCCTGTGGCTGGCCGCCACGTCGCCGCTTCCCGACGAAGCGGCGGAGGAACGCATACGGCAGGTCGTGGAGGAAGCGCATTTGGCGTTGGATAAGGGGCGGGATGAATAGATGCTTTCGATAGCGGTTTTTCCCAATATAGAAAAGGAAAAAGCGCCGATGGTCCTCAAGCGCATCGTCGATTTCTTTCGCGGCCGGGAGGACGTGCGGCTGGTGATTCCGATGGACAGCGCCGCATTCTTCGGCTATGAGGAATACGGCGTGGAGGACATCGAAGACCTGCCGCTGGACATGGGGCTTTCCATCGGCGGCGACGGCACGCTGCTCGGGATATGCCGCCGCCTCTACGAGCGCGACATCCCGGTTTGCGGCATCAATATCGGGACCTTCGGCTTCCTGGCCGATATCGAGGTGCCGGAGCTGGAGAGCAAGCTGGAAAAAATCCTGCAGGGACAGTATTATCTGGAGGAACGCATGATGATCTCGGGCTTCGTCCAGAGCGGCGACGCCGGCGAACGGTTCCTGGGCCACGCCATCAACGACGTGGTGGTCACGAAGGGCGGCGGCGCCCGGATGCTTCACCTGGGCCTCGGCGTGGACGGCTGCCGAGTTATGGACTACAAGGCGGACGGCCTCATCGTATCCACGGCGACGGGCTCTACCGCCTATTCGCTGTCTGCCGGCGGCCCCATCATCAACCCGAAGATCAAGGTGCTGATCCTGACGCCGATCTGCCCGCACACCTTCAACGCCCGTCCCATGGTCATCGACGAGAACGACGAGGTACGCGTCCACATCGCCGCCCTGCATCAGGACATCATCGTGACCTTCGACGGGCAGGAGAGTTTCCGCCTGCTGCCGGACGACGAGGTCATCGTCCGCAAGGCGCCGCTGCCGGCGAAGATCGTGAAATTCGAGGACAAGAACTACTACCAGACGATACGAACGAAGCTGATCTACAGTTCCTGACGGATTTGGGAGGATGACTATGAAACAGGCGGGCCGCCAGACCCGGCAGGCAATCATCAAGGAAATCGTGGCGCGCAGCCAGGTGGAAACCCAGGAGGAGCTGACGGCGATGCTCCGCCGCCAGCACATCCAGGTCACGCAGGCGACGGTGTCCCGTGACGTCAAGGAACTGATGCTGGTCAAGGTGCCGGCGGGTGACGGCCGCTACTGTTACGCGCTGCCGCAGGAGCCGGCGGCCGCCCTGTCGCCGGACCGCGTCACCCGCCTGCTCCGGGACTCGGTGGTGGGCCTGGCCGACAGCGAGAACCTGATCGTCGTCAAGACGCTGCCGGGAACGGCTAACGCGGTGGCCTCGGTGCTGGACGGCCTCCGCTGGCCGGAAATCATCGGCACGGTGGCCGGCGACGACAGCATCCTGGTCGTCGTGAAGCCCCGGGCGGCCGTGCCCCGGGTACTGGAAAAGCTGGGAGCCATGATTGCCGCTTGATTCCGCAAGCGGGATGACAGACGAAGAACGGACCGCCGCCCGTCTGTCGGTGAAGGAGTCACGGTATGACGATGTCCCGGTGGACGTCCGGGAAGTGTTCGGGGAATGATAAGGATGCCCGCCGGCGGCATTGCCGGGCGGCGCACGATACCCGCGAATAGGGTGAGGATATGCTGAAAACATTGACCGTCTGGAACTTCGCGCTGCTGGAGCACGTGGAAATCAATTTCGAGGCCGGGCTCAACATCCTGACCGGCGAGACCGGCGCCGGCAAGTCCATCCTGATCGATGCCCTGGGCGCGGTGCTGGGGCACCGCCTGTCGGCGGACGTCATCCGCACCGGCTGCGACTGGTCGCGGGTCGAGGCGATTTTCGACATCGCCGGCGAGAAGGAGCTCCACGCCCTGCTGCGCGAGCAGGCCATCGACGACGAGGATGACACGCTGATCATCACCCGCCAGCTCACGGCCAAGGGCAAGAACGTCATCCTGGTCAACGGCTGTCACGTCACGCTGGCGGTGCTGCGTACCCTGGGGGAGTTTCTGGCGGATATTCACGGGCAGCATGAGAATCTGGCGCTGCTCAGGACGGCGAACCAGTTCGCGCTGCTCGACGGCGCCGATCCGGCGATTGCCCCGCTGCTGTCCGCTTACCGGGAAAGCTATGAGGACTGGCAGGACAAGCAGCAGCGCCTGGCGGAGAAACGGGCCACGGCGAAGGATTCGGCGGACCGGCTCGATATGCTGCGCTGGCAGGCGCAGGAAATCGAGTCGGCACAGCTCCGGGAGGGCGAGGACGATGAACTGGAGGCGGACATCAAGCGCCTCGCCAACGCCGAACGCATCACCGAGAACCTGGAACTGGCCTACGGGCTGCTGGAGGGAAGCGGGGACAACGAGGGGATATTGGCGGGGATTGCCCGGGTGAAGCAGAGCCTGGAAACGATCAGCCGCTTTGACGAGAGCCTGACGTCGTCGCTGCCCATGCTGGAGGACGCGGCCTGTCAGCTCCAGGAGGTTTTCTACAGCGTCCGCGACTATCAGGACAGCCTGGAGTTCGACCCGGCGCGCCTCGACCGGATGCAGGGCCGCATGGACCAGATCGACCGCCTGCGGAAGAAGTACGGCGGAACCGTCCGGGATGTCCTGGACTACCAGGCGAAGATTGCGGAAGAGCTGCGCGGCATCGAGAATTTCGACGAGGACCTGGCGGCGCTGGAACAGGCGGAAGCGGCGGCAGCCCGGGAAGCCGGCCGCCGGGCGGAGAAACTGGGGGCCGCACGGCGCGGCGCGGCAACGAAGCTCTCCCAGGCGCTGGGCGAGCAGCTCACGGCGCTGGGAATGCCCGACGCGCGGCTGACGTTCGCCTTGCAGGAAGGCGCGCTTACGGCAAACGGCGCCGACGACCTCACGATCCTGTTTTCCGCCAATGCCGGGGAAAGCGAGCGGCCCCTGGCGAAGATCGCCTCCGGCGGCGAACTCTCGCGCCTGGCGCTGGCCATCAAGACCGTGGCGGCAACGGACGGCAGCGCCGCCGGCAGCATGGTCTTCGACGAAATCGATACCGGCATCGGCGGCCAGACGGCGCAGATGGTGGCGGACCGCATCGCGACAGTGGCGGCCCACAAACAGGTGCTCTGCATCACGCATCTGCCGCAGATTGCCTGCATGGCGGACGGCCATTTCCATCTGAGCAAGACGACGGCGGAGGGCAAGACCGCCACCGGCGTCCGCCGCCTGCAGGCGAAGGAACAGGTGCGGGAAATCGCCCGCATGGCCTCCGGGGCTGACGCCACGGCGGCTTCGCTCAGCAACGCTCAGGAAATGATACGGAACGCGGCCGCCCGCAAGAAGAAGCTGCGCTGAACGGATACGGGAGCGCGGGAGAGAAGGAGAAAGCGATGGACGAAGACCTGATCGAGAGGAAACTCAGCAGCGAAGATATCTATGACGGCAAGCTGCTCCACGTGAAGTGCGATACCGTGCGGCTGCCGGACGGCAAAGAGACGACGCGGGAATGGGTGAAGCACCCGGGCGCCTCCGCCATCCTGCCGGTGCTGTCGGACGGGCAGATCATTCTGGTACGCCAGTACCGCTATCCGGTGGCGAAGGTCACGCTGGAAATCCCGGCGGGCAAGCTGGACGTGGCGGGAGAAAGCCCGCTGGAATGCGCCAAGCGGGAGCTCCGGGAGGAAACCGGCTACCAGGCGGCCCGCTACGAAAAACTCCTGGCGCTGGCGACGACGGTGGGCTTTTCCGACGAGGTCATCCACATCTACGCCGCCTGGGACCTCACGCCGGGCCAGCAGGCGACGGACGACGATGAATTCATCCACGTGGTGAAGATGCCGCTTGCCGAGGCGTATCAAGCCGTGCAGGACGGCAGGATCTACGACGCCAAGACGGTGACGGCCATCCTGTTCCTGATGGCCCGGGGCGGAAAATAACAAAAGGAAAGATAATCGCATAGCCACAGACGCAAAGCGCTTTGCCTGACGCAAGGCGCTTTTTTCAGGCAACTGCGAAGCGAGAATTTGTAGAGCGGTCCCATTGCAAGATTCTTTTCACCGTAGTAAAATTTAGACTACGCCCCAAAAAAAGTTACAGAAAAAGGGGACGGCTTGCCGATTGCCGGAAAACCGCAGAAAATCATTGATATTTTGAGGTGTTATCAAGATGTTCGGATTCAATTTGATGGAAATTGTGGCCGGCCTGCCGGGCCTGATCATCGCCCTGTCGCTGCATGAGTACGCCCACGCCCGGGCGGCGGTAGCGATGGGAGACTTCACGCCGAAGATGATGGGACGTCTCACGCTGAATCCCCTGGCCCATATCGACCCCATCGGGCTCATCATGTTGCTGGTCGCCCGCTTTGGCTGGGCGAAACCGGTTATGGTCAATCCCAATAACTTCCGCGACCGGGTCAAGGGGGATATCCTGGTGGCGCTGGCGGGGCCGGCCATGAACTTCCTGGTGGCCTTCCTGGCGCTGGCGTTCATCATCTTTTACGCCGATGTGATGAAACTGTCGGGGACGGCGGGCCTGCGTACCGTCCTTTGGCTCATCGTCATCTACAATCTCAATTTCGGCATCTTCAATCTGATTCCGATACCGCCGCTGGACGGCTCGCGGGTATTGATGGCGGTCCTGCCGCCGGACCTGCAGTACCGGCTGGCGGGGCTGGAGCGTTACAGCTTCCTGATCCTGATCGTCTTCCTGATGACGCCGGTGCTGGGCTATATCCTGGTTCCGCTGCAGCGGCTGCTCCTGGGGATTTATCTCGAAGTCCTCGGCGTCGTTTTCGCGCCGTTCCTATGAGCGAAACGGAAGGCTACAAGGTCCGGCTCGAGGCCTTCGAGGGCCCGATGGACCTGTTGATGCACCTGATCGAAAAGAACCGGATCGATATTTACGACATTCCCGTCGCGGCGCTTACAGAGCAGTACCTCGCCTATCTTGAAAGCATGAAGCGGTTCAATATCGAAGTTGCCAGCGAGTTCCTCGTCATGGCGGCGACGCTGCTCTACATCAAGTCGCGGATGATGCTGCCGAAGCCGCCGAAGGAAGAAGAAGCCGCCGTCGAGGAAGATCCGCGGCGCGAGCTCATCGAGCGGCTGCTGGAATATCAGCGGTACAAAAAGGCCAGTGCCGTGCTGGCGGAGATGGCGGTGGCCCAGGGGCGATGCGTGCCCCGCGCTCCCATGGCGATACCGGCCAAACGCCTGCCGCCGGAAAACCTCTCGGCCGAGGCCCTCTGGAAAGCCTTCCTGGCCGCCCGGGCCATACGACAGGAGCTGACGATTCCCCAGGCAATCGTCGCCCACGACGAGTACCGTGTAGAGGAGCAGATGGAGCAGATCATGGAGCGGCTCGCGGGCCACGAGGGGCCGCTGCCCTTCGCCGAGCTCTTCGCGGAGGGCAGCCGGGATGAGCTGGTGGCGGATTTCCTGGCGCTTTTGGAGCTCATCCGGCGCAAATACATCATCGTCCGGCAGGACGCGCTCTTCGACCGGATCATGATCTGGGTCCGGGATACGGAAGCGGCGGAGAGAAATGAGGATGAGGCGGATGTTCCTGGCTGATTTGCTGGGGCCTTTGGAGGCGGTCCTGTTCGCCGGCGGCGACCCGGTCTCCGAGGCGCAGCTGATGAAGATACTCCAGGTGGACAAGGAGACGGTGGCGGAACTCCTGGCGGCGGAAACGGACCGTCTGGCCGACAGCCGGAGCGGCCTCCGGCTGCAGCAGACAGCCGGCGGCTGGCAGCTCGTCACGCGGCCGGAGTATTATCCCTATATCGAGAAGCTGGCGCAGACGACGGACCGGCGCCTTTCGGCGTCGGCGATGGAGACGCTTTCCATCATCGCCTACCGGCAGCTGGCGAAGAAAAAACCCGTCACCAAGCAGGAGATCGAGCATATCCGGGGCGTCCACGTGGAGCGTGTACTGTCGCTCCTGATGTCCCGCGACCTGGTGGCGGAGATGGGGCGCGACGCCAAGGCGCTGGGCCGGCCCATCCTCTACGGCGTAACGGATACCTTCCTGCGCTGCTTCGGCCTGAGGGAGCTTTCCGATCTGCCGCAGTTGCCGGAGGCCGAGTTGACGGGAGAAACGGCGGAGCAGCTCAGTCTCCTGGACATGATGGCCCCGGAGCAGGAACCGGAAGAAACGTGATACGGGAGCACTCACGGCGGTGAGTGCTTTTCTCATGCAATCGATATGAGGTGATACCCTTTGATGGACGTACCTATGGATTCGGACACGCTGGCGCTCTATATCATCGCCGGCGTATTGTCGACGATCGGCTTCATCATGCTCTACCTGGAGGCGAAGCGGAACCGGCCGCCGAAGGAGACGGCGCCGGAGAACGCCCCGGAGGAGCAGGAACCGGCGGAGAAGAAAACCGGGAAAAAAGGCAGGGCAAAGAAATGAACGCGTCGGAAAAACAGCCGGAGGCAAACCGGCGGAAAGTCGAGCTCCTGGCCCCCGCCGGCACCCGCGAGGCACTGGTAGCGGCGGTGGAGAACGGCGCCAACGCGGTCTATCTGTCCGGCGCCCGCTTCGGGGCCCGGGCCTTCGCGGCGAATTTCGACCGGGAAGGGCTGCGGGAGGCGATTCGTTTCGCCCATTTGCGGAACGTGGCCATCCATGTCACGGTGAATACCATCGTGGCCGACGAGGAAACGGAAACCCTGGCCGGATATCTGCGCTTCCTCTATGAGGCCGGCGCCGACGCGATTCTGGTGCAGGATTTGGGAGTGGCCCGTCTGGCGAGGCGCGTCGTCCCCGACCTTCCGCTCCACGCCAGCACGCAGATGACGGTACATAACCTGGCGGGCGCCCTGGAGCTGGAACGGCTCGGTTTTTCCCGCATCGTCCTGGCCCGGGAGCTGTCTCTGGCGGAGATACGGGAAATCTGTGCCGCCTGCCGGGCGGAAATCGAGGTCTTCATCCACGGCGCCCTCTGCGTCTGCTATTCCGGCCAGTGCCTGATGAGCAGCCTGATTGGAGGACGCTCCGGGAACCGGGGACGCTGCGCCCAGCCCTGCCGCCTGCCCTATGCCCTGGTGGACGAAACCGGGCAAAATCTGCTGGAAGGCGTGGCCGGGCAGTTCCTGCTGTCGCCGCGGGATCTCAACACGTCGGCGCTCTTGCCGGAGCTGATCGACGCCGGCGTAGCCTCATTGAAGATCGAGGGCCGCATGAAACGCCCTGAGTACGTGGCGGTGGTGACCGGCGTTTACCGGCGCGCCATCGACGCCGGCGGTTTCCGCAGGAAAACCCGGGAAGACAGCGATCAGAAGCGGCTGGCCCAGATCTTCAACCGTGATTTCACCACCGCCTACCTGGAGAAGAATCCGGGCCAGACCATGATGAGCGACCGCCGCCCCAACAACCGGGGCCTCCTGGTCGGACGCGTCCTTCAATACGACGCCGCCCAACGGCTGGCGGAGGTCCGGCTCACCGAGGACATCCACCCGGGGGACCAGATCGATTTCTGGGTGAAGTCCGGCGGCCGGGTGACGGTGACCGTCAACGAGCTCACGGACGAAAACGGCCGGCCGGTTGAATACGGCCCGGCGGGGGGAGTGGTTCGCTTTCCGGTCACGAAGGCCGTGCATCCCCATGACCGGCTGTTCCGGGTGTATGACGCGGTCCTGATGGCGACGGCTCAGGCGACGTTCAAGAGCGGCGCGCCGCTCCGTCGGATCCCCGTCGATGCCCGCTTCACCGCCTCCATCGGCCAGCCACCGTCGCTGCGCCTGACGGCGGAAGGACAAAGCGTTGAGGCGGTCTCGGACGTCCTGGGGCAAGCGGCGCAAAAGCATCCGCTGACGGAGGAAAGCGTCCTGAAGCAATTGGAGCGCCTGGGAACAACGGTGTACCGCCTGCAGGATTTCCAGGCAATCCTGGACGGGGACGTCATGGTCCCGGTCAGCGTGCTGAACGACCTGCGCCGTCAGGCGGTAACGGCTCTGGACGAGGCGCGGCTCCGCACCCACGAGCGGCCTCCCCTCCCCCCTCTCTGCCACCGGGAACCGGAACCGTCGCGTTCCCCGGCCGGCGCGGCCAGGCTCATGGTGGCCGTGGATTCCCTCGAGAAAGCGGCGGCGGCGCTGCAGGCCGGCGCCGACGGTCTGCTCTTTGGCGGCGATACCTACGACCATCGGACGCTGTCCGCCGACGATTACCGGGCCGCCTGCCGGATGGCCCGGGAAAAGGGCTGTCTGATTCATTTCAACACGCCGCGCATCGTGCGGGAGGCGCGCTGGGAAGCGCTCCGCCGCCTGTTTGACGAGTGGGCGGCAATGGCCCCCGACGGCATCAACGTCCACAACATCGCAACCCTGGCCCTGGCGCGGGAGGCGGCAGTGGCGCCGGTGCAAAGCGACTGGTCGCTGATCGCCTACAACGCGCTGGCTGCCGCCGAGCTGAAAGAGCTTGGCGCATCCCGCGTCACAGCGTCGCCGGAGCTCAGTCTCCGGCAGCTGGAAGAACTGGCGAAGGCCTGCCCGCTGCCGCTGGAAGCGATCGTTCACGGCCGGCTGGAACTCATGGTCTCCGCCTACTGCGTGATGGGGAGTTTCCTGGGCGGCGCCGGAGAGCACGCCTGCTCCGGCCCCTGCCGGACCGGACGCTATTTCCTGAAGGACCGGAAAGACGCCCTTTTCCCCATCGTCACCGACGCCGCCTGCCAGATGCACATCCTGAATTCCAAGACGCTGAGCCTGCTGCCCCACGTCGGGCGGCTGCCGCGTATGGGCGTTGACCGCCTGCGGCTGGAGGCGCGGTATCTCTCCGCCGGGGAGATTCGTCAGGTCGTCGAGGCTTACCGGACCGTGCTGGCCTGGGGGCCGGAACTCACGGAGGAACAGGAGCATCGCTGCTGGGAACTGGAAGGGAAAGACATCACCCGCGGCCATTACTTCCGCGGCGTCTTATAACGCCATTGGAGACAGAATATGAAACAGGACGTAAGGAAAACGCTGGAATACGACAGGATCGTCGCGTTTCTCCGCGATGAGGCCGGTTCCCTGCAGGGCAAGGAACTGGCGGAGCGCCTCGAGCCCACCGGAGATTTTGACGAAGCGCAGGAGCGGCTGGAGGAAACAGCCCAGGCGTTGGCCGTACTGAACGCCGCGCCACCGCCCCTGGGCGGTATCCGGGACATCCGGGAACCGGTGGCCAAGGCAGCGAAGGACGCGGTGCTGGATCCGGAGGAACTCACGGAAATCATGAGCTCCCTCTACGCCATGCGCCAGGTCAAGCGCTTCTTCAAGGAACTGGATGACGACGCGGCCCCCACCCTCAAGGCGTGGGCGCAAAGCATCGAAATTCTGGGGCAACTGGAGCGCGACCTGGAAAACACCATCGACGAGCACGGGACGCTGCGAGACGACGCGACGGTGGAGCTGGCCCGCCTGCGGCAGGGCATCCGCACCGCCCAGCGCCGCATCAAGGAATCCCTGAGCTCGATCCTTCGTTCCACGGAGAACCAGAAGCTCTTTCAGGACGCCATCGTGACCATGCGTGAGGACCGTTACGTCATCCCCGTCAAGCAGGAATACCGTAGCCGCTTCCCCGGCATCGTCCACGACCAGTCCTCCACCGGGGCGACGCTGTTCATCGAGCCCCTGGCGGTGGTGAACCTCAACAACGACGTCAAACAGCTCCGCCTGGAAGAAGAGCAGGAAATACGGCGCATCCTGCAAAAGCTGTCGGCGCGCATCGGCCGGGAGGGCGCGGTGCTGCTGGCGAATTCCGAAATCCTGGCCCGGCTCGATTTCACCTTCGCCAGGGCGAAGCTGGCCCGCCGGATGCGGGCGACGCGGCCGGAGATGAACCGGGAGGGACGCACGGTACTGAAGCAGGCCCGGCACCCGCTGATCGCGCCTGATCAGGTGGTGCCGGTGGACATCTTCCTCGGGGAGAAGAACCGGGTGCTTTTGGTGACCGGACCCAATACCGGCGGCAAGACCGTGGCCATGAAGACGCTGGGGCTGCTCTCGCTGATGGCCCAGTCCGGCTGCTTCATCCCGGCGGCCGCCGGCTCCGAGCTTGCCCTCTATCAGCGCGTTTACGCCGACATCGGCGACGAGCAGAGCATCGAGCAGAGCCTGAGCACCTTCTCGGCCCACATGAAGTACCTGGTGGGCGCGCTGGAAGAAGCCGAGGCCGGCGACCTCCTGCTGCTGGACGAAGTCGGCGCCGGCACCGACCCGGAGGAAGGGGCGGCGCTGGCCATGGCAATCCTCGAACAGCTCCTGGCCATCGGCGCCAGCGTCGTGGCGACGACGCACTACTCCTCCCTCAAGACCTTCGCCTACAGCCGGGACGGCATCGAGAACGCCTGCGTGGAGTTCGACGCCGAATCATTGCGGCCCACCTACCGTCTGCTCTTTGGCATTCCCGGCGCCAGCAACGCCTTTGCCATCAGTCAGCGGCTGGGGCTTTCGCGGTCCCTCATCCTGCGGGCGCAGGAGCTCATCGCCGCCGACCACGCCCAGTTCGAGCAGGTCATCAGCGGCCTGGAGAAGGAAAAACGGCTCTACGAGCAGATGAACGCGGAAATCGAGGAGCGCCGGCGCCGCGCCCGGAGTCTGGAAGAAAAGCTGGCGAAGATGAAGCAGGAGCTGGCGGAAAAAAAGACCGCGGTTCTCCGCAGCGCCCGGCAGGAAAGCGCGGCACTGCTCCGGCGGACCCGGCGGGAGTCGGAGGAAATCATCCAGGCCCTCAAGGAGCAATTCAACGACCAGGGCGTGAAGAAACGCCAGCAGGCCATCCAGGAGGCGCGGGAGAAACTGGCGGAAGCCGCCGAGGACGTGCGCCCCGGCTTTTCCTCGAACCCGGCCTACAAAAACCCCATCGACCTTTCGCGGCTGCGCGCCGGCGATACCGTGTACGTGACCACCCTCGACCAGAAAGGGACGGTGCTGAACGTCCAGGGCAGGGACCTGGAACTTCAGCTGGGCAGCCTGAAAACCTTCGTCAAGGCACAGGACTGCCGCTTCGTCTCCCCGGCGGCGCCATCGGAGGACACGGCGGCCCGGCAGACCGCCGCCGCCATGTTCCTGCAAAAGACGACCAACGCCGTCCGCGAACTCGACATCCGGGGCCTGATGGTGGACGAAGGCGAGCAAGTCGTGGGGAAATTCCTCGACGACGCGGCGCTGGCCGGCCTCAAGCAGGTCCTCATCATCCACGGCAAAGGCACCGGCGCCCTGCGCAAGGGCATCCACGCCTACCTGCGCCGCCACCGGAGCGTCCGGGACTTCAACTTCGCCGATATGGACGAGGGCGGCACCGGCGCCACGGTGGTGAACCTCAAAGCCTGAGACAAGAGGCTGGCCATGAAGGAATCATCTTCAGGGACTGCCTCTTTTTTCTGCTCGTGACTGCCCCCAGGGGGAAGCATACAGAACCGGACGCAAAAGCGAAATGCGGCTTGCCGCCCTCCGATGGCAGGTAAGCCGGTTCCGGGGCGGGAAACGCCTGGCGAAAAAGAATCTGCGGAAAAGGCCGGTAAACGTTTGCTGTTTACCGGTCTTTCTAGTATAATATATGGGTAGATTTTTCAACGGGAACGGACCCGTTTCCATACGCATTTGAGGTGACCGCCATGAGCCAGGAAGCTAAACCATACCGATTCGTCATCGTCACCGGCATGTCGGGCGGGGGAAAGACTGAAGCCTGCCGCTATCTGGAAGACCTGGGCTTTTTCTGCATCGACAACCTGCCGCCGGTCTTCATCCCGAAATTCGCCGAACTCTGCGCCCATTCCGGCGGTCATATTTCCAAAGTGGTGCTGGTGGTCGATACGCGCAGCCGGGAGTTTTTCGATACCTTCATCCACGTGCTGGAGGAGATGGACCAGAGTGGGCAGAAGTATGAGCTGCTGTTCATGGACGCCTCCGACGCCGCCATCATCCGCCGCTACAAGGAAACGCGCCGCCATCATCCCATGGCACCGAGTTCCCGGCTCTCGGAAGGCATCCAGAAGGAGCGGGCGCGTCTGGCCACGGTCCGGGAAAAGGCCACCTACCTCATCGATACCTCCGAGCTCCGCAAGATGGAGCTCAAGAACAAGATCATCCGGCTCTTCGGCAACCCGGACGGCGTGAAGATGAGCGTCAACGTCCTGTCCTTCGGCTTCAAGTTCGGCGTGCCGATGGACGCCGACATGGTGCTGGACGTCCGCTTCCTGCCGAACCCCTTCTACGTGGATTCGCTGCGCCACAAGAGCGGCACCGTGCCCGAGGTAGCGTCGTATATCCACCAGTGGCCGGAAACCGTGACCTTTGAAGCGAAACTCGACGACCTGCTGGAGTTCCTGCTGCCTCAGTACGTGAAGGAAGGCAAGGACCAGTTCGTGATAGCCGTAGGCTGTACCGGCGGCATGCACCGATCGGTGTATATCGCCAAGCATATCTACGACCACCTGACGGAGCTGGGCTACCCGGCCTCCCTGGAACACCGGGATCTGATGAAGAACGACGTGCAGATGCACGTGCGGCAGGAGAATTAGCGGTAAAGGCGGCCCGCTTTGTCACGCCGCCTTCTCCGGTACGAAAGAGGCTTTTCGAGAATGCATCTACTAAAATGGCTGTACCCGGGCATGAAGTTCAAGCGCTGGCTGCTGCTGTTCGCGGCCGGAGTGATGCTGGTGAGCCTGGGACTGGCTCTGGTCTTCAACTATAAATACCTGGACGCCGTGGAAGAAGCCATCTTCCGCTTCGTCTATAACTGGCGCGGCTCCTACGATTACGCGGCCACGGCTCTGGCCGGGACGGCGGTGGTGCTGCTGGGGCTGGCCATCATGCTGGTGGCGACGCGGTTCGTCATCCGCTCGCTGATCATGGTCCTGGTGCCGGAGAACTCCGGCCGCCTGGTGGACCTCATCTACGAGAAACGCAAGCTGGAAAACGGGCCGGCGGTAACGGTCATCGGCGGCGGCCACGGCCTGTCGGTGCTGCTGCGCGGCATGAAGCAGGCGACGAGCAACGTGACGGCCGTGGTGACGGTGGCCGACGACGGCGGTTCCTCGGGACGGCTGCGGGAAGAGCTGGGCATCATTCCCCCCGGCGATCTCCGCAACTGCCTGGTGGCGCTGGCCGATACCGAGCCTTTGATGGAAAAGCTGTTCCAGTACCGCTTTGAAGGGCAGAGCGCCCTGGCCGGCCACAGCTTCGGCAACCTTTTCCTCGCCGCCATGAATGAAGTCACCGGCGATATGGAAACAGCGCTGAAGGAATCCTCGAAAGTCCTGGCGGTGAAGGGGCGGGTGCTGCCCGCCAGCAACGACCACGTGCGCCTTGACGCCCTGATGTCCGATGGCTCCATTGTCGAAGGGGAGTCCCATATCCCCGAAGCGCACAAGCGTATCCGCCGCGTACGGCTCTGCCCGGAGCACGTGAAGGCGGTGCAGTCCGCCCTCGACGCCATCGCCAGCGCCGACGTGGTCATCCTGGGGCCGGGCAGCCTCTATACCAGCGTCATGCCGAACCTCCTGGTGGACGGCGTGGCGGAGGCGCTCCGCAAGAGCCGGGCCATCAAGATCTACATCTGCAACGTCATGACCCAGGCCGGGGAGACCGACGGTTACACGGCCTCGATGCACGTCAAGGCCATCATCAGCCACGCGGGCAAAGGCGTCGTCGATTACGTGCTGGTGAACTCGGCGCCGGTCTCCGCCAAAATCGAAGCCGCCTATGCCGCCCAGGGGTCAGTCCCGGTGGTGGTGGACGGCGAAGCCCTGACGAAACTCGGCGTCGGCTTCGTGAAAGCCGACATCATGAGCGATACTGACCCGGGCCATCACGACCCGGAAAAACTGGCGAAGAACGTAATGAAGATGCTGGACAGCCTCCGAACCTCCGGAGCAGCGGCGCGATGATCCATCGCCCCGGCGGTTCGGCGGCATCACGGAGAAGGGAGGCGGCGCAATGTCCTTTGCCGGAGATGTGAAGAACGAGCTGGCCCGCCTGTTCTTTGACCGGCCCTGCTGCCGTCGGGCCGAAGTGGCCGGGCTCCTGCGCCTGGGCGCTTCGATGACGCTCCGCTCCGGCGAAGGCCTCGGTCTCACCTTCACGACGGAAAACGCCGCCGTTGCCCGGAAAGCCCTGGTCTTACTGAAAGAGGCCGGACCGGTGGAGACGGAAATCACCGTGAGCCGTTTCCGCCGCCTCAAGAAGAACAACAGCTACACCGTACGCGTCGTCCCCGGCCCCGCTGTGGAAGGGCTCTTCACCCAGCTGGGACTGACGCCGGACACGATGCCCCAGGCGGGCAAGGGCGGGGCGCTGCTGCGCCGCTCCTGCTGCCGGCTGGCGTACCTGCGGGGCGCGTTCCAGGCCGGCGGCAGCGTAAACCGGCCCGCGGCCGATTGTCATCTGGAAATCGTAGCCGCGAGCTTCCAGATCGCCGACCTTTTGCACTCGCTGCTGAAACGCTGCGGCTTCGCCCCCGGCCTCACCGACCGCAAGGACGAATACGTGGTGTATCTCAAGGAGGGCGACGCCATCTCCGACTTTCTCAGCATGATGGAGGCGGAGGCCGCGGTGGAGGCCTTCGAAGTCGCCCGGAACGTCAAGGAGGTCCGCAACCAGGTCAACCGCCTGGTGAACTGCGAGACCGCCAACATCAACAAGACCGCCGACGCCGCCGCCCGGCAGATTGCCGATATCCGGTTTCTGGAGTCAAAGGGAATCCTGGCGCAACTGCCGGAAACACTGCGGGAAACGGCAGCGGCACGACTGGAAAACCCCGGCGCGTCGCTCTCTGAGCTCGCCGCCATCCTGGGCGCCGGCCGTTCCGGCGTCAACCACCGCCTGCGAAAGATAGCGCAATTAGCCCGCGATGAGGAGGAAGAACACTGAGTAAGATATACATCAGCCGCTACGGCGGCTCACGACCCCGGGAAAGCCGGTCCTGGAGGCGCTGGCTGGGGGCGGGCCTGCCCCTCCGGCTGCTGGCGTGCGCCGGTCTGGCCGCGTCACTGGTCATTTACCCGCCGGAGGGGACGCTTATCCTGGAATACCACAAGATCAACGACTGGAGCGACGACGCCTATACCGTGAAGCCGGCGGATTTCGCCGCCCAGCTGGACGAACTCCGGAATCAGGGCTATACCTCGATTTCCGTGCTGGACTTCCTGCGGGCGAAAAAAGGCAAGCAGAAGCTGCCGGAAAAGCCGGTCGTCCTCTCCTTCGACGACGGCTACAAGGACAACCTCACCGATATGCTGCCGCTTCTGGAGGAGCGGGGCATGAAGGCCACGGTATTCATCGTGACGAATGACGTTGGCCTGCCGGGCTATCTCACCTGGGACGACCTCAGGGAAATGGAAAATCGCGGCATCGAACTCGGCAGCCACACCGCCAACCACCTGCCGCTGACCGGGATGTCGCCCACCGAAGCAGCGGACGAGGTGTCGAAGTCGAAGCTCATGATGGAGTGGAAGGGGCTCAAGACCATCTTCGTCCTCTCCTACCCCAACGGCAAATATTCGAGCCATCTGCCCGGCATTCTCAAGGAAAACGAGTACCTGGCGGCGGTCACCGGCGACCCGGGACTCAATACCTTTGAGACGGATCCCTACCTTTTGCAGCGCATCAACATCCCCCGGCCCACGCTCGGGCTCTGGGAATTCCGGATGCGCCTCTGGAAGGCGAAGGCCCTTGCCCGTCTGGGGCTGCTCCAGCACCAGGGGGTAAGCGGTGTCAGGGCAGGACTTTCCGGTCTCATCTCGTCATTCGACCCATTGATAGGAGCATCGCGGGGAAAATGAGGAAGAAAAACTTACGCGCAGCGACGGAATTTCTGACAAAGGCTGAGAAGCCGCCCGCGGCTCCCGGGCTGGGAGCCGTCCGCTGCCTGCAGAAAGCCGCGGCGGTCTCCGGTCTGGCAATGTGCCTGACGGCCGCGGGCTTGGCCGCCATGCCTCCGGCCACGGTGTACGCCCGCCATCAGGCGGAACAGCAAATCGAGAGCGAGCGGATCAAGCGGCTGATTGAGCGGGAGCGGCAAGAGGCCGAGCAGCGGGCCAGGGAAACCGCCCGGATCGAGGCCCGGCGGAAGCGGCGGGCTTCAGTACCGCCGGGGCTGGAGGAAAGCGCCGCCCGGGACGAGTCGCTCCATTGGGACGAATCCCCCGACGAAGAAGAAACCGGCGACGAGGACGATTGGGACACGCCGGACAGCAGCGACGCGGAAGACTTCGACACCGTCGCCGTAGTCGATGACGAGCCCGACGCGACAGCGGACACTCCGGAAGAAACGGCGGAGGACGACGATTTCCCGGAGGAGACTGCCGCCGCGACAACGGACGATGCGGAAAGCGGCGACGTGAGGGAGGAAATCGCCGACGCCGAAGGAGAAACCGGCGACGCCGAAACCGCCGCCAGTGCCGACGAAGAAATCGCGGCCGCGGCAGGCGGCAACGCCCCCGGAACGTCTCCCCCGCCGCCCGCGGGGAACCGGCCGGCACCGCGGCGTACCCCCGTCCCCGTAGAGCCGCCGCCCGAACTGCTCGAGCCTGGCAGCGGCCCGCCCGCTTACGGCGGCCGGCCCCGCATCGTGATCCGCCAGCGGAGCACCGAGGCCGCCGCCGAGCTCCCGGACAACCCGCAGGTTCCGGAGCGGGAGAACTGGGACAACTGACCGGGAGAGACGTCCTCCGCCTCTCCTTTCGCCCCGCGCCGGAAAGAATCGAATTGGCCTCTTGCGCCGGCCGGGAAAAAAAGGTAAAATAGAAAAAAGATTATCCAAAGGAGGCGCTTTTCCATGAAGCACATCAAGACGGTCAACAAGCCGACGCTCCAGAGTTCCATCAAGAAAGGCGGCTGCGGCGAGTGCCAGGCATCGTGTCAGTCGGCCTGCAAAACTTCCTGCACCGTTGGCAATCAGGTCTGCGAGAAATAATCGGCCCGCAGGCGTTCCTGTCCTGCGCGTCCAGTCTCTCCGACGGCCCAAAAAGGGTGTTGCTCCGGGCAACACCCTTTTATACTACTTGTTTCCCATTTTTGATAAGGAGCCTTTACGGCCATGCTTGAAACGATCCACAAGTTCCGGCAGAACGGATGGAACATCCTGCTCGATATCAACAGCGGCGCGGTTCACGTCATCGACGAGATGGCCTACGATATTCTGGACGTTTTCGACGGCGCCAACGACGATGCGGTGCTGGAGGCTCTCTCCGGCCGCTACGACCGCGCGGCGCTCCGGGAAACCCTGGAAGAGCTTCACGAACTCATCCGGGAAAAGCTGCTCTTCGCCCCCGGTATCGACGTGCCCCCGACCTTCGCCGGCGAGGGGATCGTCAAATCCCTGTGCCTGATGGTGGCCCACGACTGCAATCTCCGCTGCGGGTACTGCTTTGCCGGCACCGGCGACTTCGGCGGCCGCCGGGGCCTCATGACGAAGGAGACCGGCGAGGCGGCCGTGGAGTTCCTGCTGGCCCACTGCGGCCCCCGGCGCCACTTCGAGATCGACTTCTTCGGCGGCGAACCGCTGGTGAACTTCCCGGTGGTGCAGCACGTAACGCGCTACGTACGGCGGCGGGAGCAGGAGACCGGCAAATCCTTCAAGCTGACGCTCACCACCAACGGCCTCACGCTGGACGAGGAAAAGCAGCGCTTCCTTGACGACAACAACGTCAGCCTGGTACTGAGCCTCGACGGGCGCCGGGAAGTCCACGACCGCATGCGGCCCGACGCCGCCGGGCGCGGCACTTACGACCGGGTGTTGCCGAACTTCCGGCGGGTCGTGGCGGCCCGCGGGGGCAAAAACTATTACCTGCGGGGCACCTACACGAAATACAACCTCGATTTCACGGAGGACGTCCTGGCCATGCACGACGCCGGCTTCGACGTGCTCTCGATGGAACCGGTGGTGGCGAAGGACGCCCCCTACGCGATTGAAGAAGACGACCTTCCCCGGGTCTATGCGGAGTACGACCGCCTCACCGCCGCTTATCTGGAGCGGCACCGGGCGGGACGGGGCTTCTTCTTCTTCCACTTCAACATGGATCTCTCCAACGGTCCCTGCGTCGCCAAGCGCCTTTCCGGCTGCGGCGCGGGCCATGAATACTTCGCGGTGGCCGCGGACGGCGGTCTCTACCCCTGCCATCAGTTCGTGGGGCGGGATAAGTACCGGTTGGGCAGCGTCTTTGAAGGCGTCACGGACCGGGCACTCCCACGGTATTTCCGTGAGTCCCACGTGCTGAACAAGCCGGGATGCCGCGCCTGCTGGGCACGTTTTTTCTGCAGCGGCGGCTGTCATGCCAACGCCGATCTGTTCAACGGCGACATCCGCGAGCCCTACGGGATTGGCTGCGCGATCCAGCGGAAACGTCTCGAATGTGCTCTCATGGTACAGGCGGCGCTGGCGATGGAGAAAGAAGGCTGACGAATGACTGAGGAGATTCGGTCCTACGAGGACGCGAGCCTGTTTGACGCCCTGGACGAAAACGTCTATATCGTGGAACCGGCAAAGTTCCAGATGCTCTTCATGAACCGGAAAGGCCGTCAGGACTACGGCATCAAGAAAGACGACTACGTCGGCAAGGCCTGCCACGAGGTCCTGCGTTTCCGGGACACGCCCTGCCCGGACTGCCCGTTCCTGCCGCCGGTACCGGACCGCGGCATCCGGGAAGTCTATAACGCCCGGCTGGACCGCTATTACAAGGTGCTCAACCACTCCATCCTCTTCCAGGGGAAAGATGCCCGGCTGGAGGTCGCCGTCGACATCACCGATTTCGTGCGCCAGCGCCAGGATCTTCAGGCGACGCTTTCCGCCGAAGCGGTCCTCAACGAGACCATGCAGATCCTCTACGCCGAGCCGGACCTGGACAAAGCGCTGTGTCTCATGCTGGAGCATATCGGCCTGTTCCTCAAGGCGGAGCGTTGCTTCATCTTCACCATGGAAGGCAGCACCATGCGCATGACGTCGGAATGGTGCGCCCCCGGCATCGCCCCGCGAAAAGAGGAATCGGCCGCCGAGCCCCGGTCCGGCATCGACCGGTGGTTCGAGCTCTTCAGCCGCCACAGCAACGTGGTCGTGCCCGACCGGCAGCTCCTGAAGCTCGTCCACCCCACTGAGTACGATGCGCTGGAACGGATGAAGATCGAAAGCTGCGTAGCCGCGCCCATCATCATCCACGATGAGATTGTCTCCATCCTGGGCATCGCCAACCTCGCCGCCAGCAAACTGGACGGCGCTTCGCTGATGCTGACGACGCTCTCCTACTTCATCGCCACCACGATGGTGGCGGACAACAACCGCAAGCTCCTGGAAAAGGCCAGTTACAGCGACGCCATGACCGGCGTCTCCAACCGCAACGCCTTTATCCGCGACATCGAGCAGGACCAGCGCCTCATCGACCAGGGGGAGCTGGCGGTGGGCGTCATCTACTTCGACCTCAACGGCCTCAAAGAAGTCAACGACACCCAGGGCCACCGGGCCGGCGACCGGCTCATCATGCACCTGGCCGACACCATCACCCTCTTCTTCCGCAAGCGCGAAGTCTATCGCACCGGCGGCGACGAGTTCATCACCATCTGCCTCAATATGCCGGAGCAGCTCTTCACGGAACGCCTGGCCCGCGTCATGGCCTTCATCGACAGTTCCACCACCCTCAGCGTCTCCATCGGCTACGCCTGGAGCCAGGAAAAGGGCCTGTCCCTGCAGCAGGTCATCGCCACCGCCGACGCCAAGATGTACGAGGAAAAACAAATCTTCTATTCCGACGGCCAGCGCAAAGCCCGCTGACTTCCCGGCCCGTGAGGACGGCAAAACAGAAAACAGAGCGGAACCTTTCCGGTTTCGCTGGCGAAAGACGCTTTTCCCCGGGGAAACTGTCCCGGAGAAAAGCGTCTTTTTTTGCCAATCAAGAGGGCCGCGCCAAAGCAGGGAGCGGCGCACGCCCGGAAAACGCCACCGGACGGTTTGTCGCCGGATGCAGCCGCGATTCCGGTAAAAAGCAAAAAGGACAAACCACTGTCTGGATGCGAAACGAAAACCCCCTGACGATTCGGTCTTTATCGTCCTTTTTTCCGGCTTTTGGCCTTTTTCGGCTGAACGTTTGCGATACCGGGTGCAGGAGATAATCGCAGCGGATTTTGAGGTTGTTTTATTCCGGAAGAGAACGAAATCCTGGCGGAAAGTTTTTACATAGCGAAAAATAATTACCATTCACACTCATTTACCTGCCATTCACCCAATGCCTGTTGAAAACGCCGGCGTGCAGCAGCAAAACAGAAAGGCAAGGAAACCGAAGATTCCGCGGACGCCAGGGGAAGGAACCCCGACGGCGGGAATGCAGACCGGCACGACGTCGAGGGGAGAAACGAGGGAATGGAAATGAGGATGACGGCGATTGATCGGGGAAACAGACGCGAAAAGCCGCCAGAGAATGTGGTTCCCGGCCGGTTTCCGCTGGTAAAAAAATCCCGGGGCGTCATCCCCGGGATTTTTCTTACCGCC
>JAEEGN010000114.1 GCA_016280345.1 Selenomonadaceae bacterium
CTCAAGGTGGCGCGGCTCGGCGAGATGGGCGCCTGGCTTGACGCCGGCACCGGCAACACCAACGACGACATCCTGCTGCACCATAAGCAGCAGACGGCGCCGGTGGCTGTCGGCGACGAGATCGAGGTCTTCCTTTACCTCGATCCCAGGCGGCGCCTGACCGCCAGTATGCGGGTGCCGAAGATGCGCGAGGGGCAGATCGCCCGCCTCAAGGTCATCAACGTCAGTCGCGACGGCGCTTTCCTCGACGTCGGCGCCGAGCGGGGCATCCTGCTCCCCTATGCCGGGATGCGGGGCCGCCCCCAGATCGGCGAGGTCGTCTGGGCGAAGCTCTATACCGATAAATCCGGCCGCCTGGCGGTGACGATGGAGGTTGAGGACGAGATGCGCCGCGCTTCCCGTCCGGCCGAGGGCGTCGCGGTGGGGAGCTTCGTCACCGGCGAGATATACAATTACACGGACAGCGGCGCTTTCCTGTTTTCCCGGGAGCGGTACATCGTTTTCCTGGCCAACGCCGAACTGCCCACGCGGCCCCGGGTGGGGGCCACCGTCACGGCCCGCGTCACCTACGTCCGGCCCGACGGCCGCCTCAACGCTTCCCTGCGTCCGGTCAAGGAAAAGGCCCTGACCGCCGACGGCGAGACCATCCTGGACTTCCCGCGGCAGCGGCGCGGGCGGATGCCGTACAGCGACGACACCTCGCCCGCCGTCATCCGGGACAAGTTCCACATCAGCAAAGCGGCCTTCAAGCGGGCCCTGGGCCATCTGCTGAAGGAGGGGCTCATCGAGGAGCGCGACGGCTGGACCTGGCTCAAGGAGGAAACGGGGGGCGGGGAACGTCGCCTTTCGGATTAAATAATAAAAAAATTTGCGGATAAAAGAAGGAAAACCGCTTTTTATCACGAATATAATAATAACGATGTAAATGCGTATTTTTCCTGCGAGCATGAGATTGATTCAGTTGGGGGCGAAAACCATGGCAGAGACAAGTGGGGACAAGAAAGGAATTCTGCTGGAGACCGGTACGAATGAATTTGAAATCGTCGAGTTCAATATCGGCGATGTCAATTATGGCATCAACGTGGCGAAGGTACGCGAGGTCATCACCAGTGCGGACTTCCCCGTAACCGCCATGCCGCAGGCCCATCCGTACATCGACGGCCTGTTCACGCTCCGCGGGCGGTCGATGCCGCTCGTCAATCTGCCCCGCTGCTTGAACGTGCAGGGCTCGGGCCGGCCGAAGAACATCATCGTCACGGAAATCAACAACTACAATATCGGCTTCCTGGTGGACAACGTCTCGCGCATTCACCGCATTTCCTGGAAGGAAATGGAGCCGTCGCCGGAGGTGGGCGACCAGTCCCGTGTCGTCGGCATCATCAAGATGGAGGACAAGATCGTCCTGCTGCTGGACTTCGAGACGGTCATCGCCGAGATCAACCCGGAGATCAACGCCAAGCTCACCACCTTCGAGGAGGCGGAGGAAGACCTCAAGGCCAAGCGCAGCAAGGAGCATATCGTGGTGGCGGAGGATTCGCCGATGCTGCGTGAGCTGGTCGTCACGACGCTGCACGAATCCGGTTACAACTTCGTCAAGGCGAACCCGAACGGCAAAGAGGCCTGGGATTATCTCCAGACCCTCACGAAGAAGGACAGGCCCATTCGCGAACTGGTCACCCTTGTCATCACCGATATCGAGATGCCGCAGATGGACGGCCACCGTCTGCTGAAGCTCATCCGCGAGGACGAGAAGCTTCACGGCGTTCCGGTCATCCTGTTCTCCTCGCTCATCAACGAGGAAATGCGGATCAAGGGCGAAGAGCTTGGCGCCAGCGGCCAGATTTCGAAGCCGGAAATCAACCAGCTCATCCAGATGCTCGACGAGCTCATCTTCGGGAGGAAGATCAGGAGAGACGACGAAGATTGAATCCAGCGATAAGGGAATCCCCGGTCCGAATGGGCTGGGGATTTTTATATGGACCATCGGCGGGGGGCAGCTTTCCCCGTGGGGCGCGCAGAGCTGTAATCCGTCGGTGGCCTGCCTGGGGCGGAGTGACGTAAGCCGGCAGCGGCCGGCATTGGGGGAAGGACATCGGGAGGGAGAGAGACGATGCGGCTTTTCATTGCGATATTACTGGATGAGGCATTGCTGGACGCGCTGACGGAGTTTCAGGCGGCTTTGCGGGAAAGCGGGCTGCGGGGGCGGTTCGCGCCGCGGGAGAACCTGCACCTGACGCTGGCGTTCATCGGCGAGTACGGTTCGCCCGACGCGGTGGCGGACGCCATGACGGCGATTCCGTTCCGGCCGTTTCCCCTGCGGCTGGAGGGCGTGGGGAATTTCGGGGATCTCTATTGGGCCGGGCTGGCGGAGAGCCCGGCATTGGCCGCCTGCGCCCGGAGGCTTCGCCGGAGCCTGGCGGAGCGGGAAATCCCCTATGACCGCAAGCGCTTCTCGCCGCACATCACGCTGGTCCGGAAAGCGGAATTCCACGGCGAGACGGCCCTGCCGGATATCGCGCCGCCGACAGGGGAGATGATTGTCCGGGCCATTTCGCTGATGCGCTCGGAACGCGGCAAGCGCGGCATGATCTACACGGAACTGGCGAGGACCGGGGAATGACGGGGCCGGACGGAGGCGGGGCAAGCCGTGGGGCGGAGAGGAAGGGCCTCCGCCTCTATAACGTCCTGTTCCCGATGTGGCTGTTCTATCTTTTCCCGACGGGGGTGTGGCTCCTCCTGCTGCCGGCGAATTTCGCCATCGACACGCTGGTCCTGCGCTGGGGCGCGAAGCGGCTGTGCCTCCCGGACGCCGCCGGATTGTGGCGGCGCAGTATCCTTCGCGTCTGGGGCCTCGGCTTCCTGAGCGACCTCCTGGGGGCGGGGCTCATTCTGGGATTGCAGCTCCTGATTGACGCCGTGGGACTGACGTGGGACACCTTCTTCTTCCCCGGCGTCACGCTGCTCTCGCTGCCCGGCGTCGTCCTGGCCGGTTTCTGCATCTACACCTTCAACGCGCGATATTCCTTCACCGGCTGCGGGTTGACGCAGGCGCAGATCCGGCAGATGAGCCGCCTGCTGGCGCTCTTCACGGCCCCCTACGCGATGCTGATTCCGCTTTACGGCTGACCGACGCGGCGGAAAAAATATTTACAAACGGGAAATATCTGTTGTATAATATTGCCCGGTGAGCCGAAAGGCTCAACAGGCACGTTTGTCTTTGGAAACAGGAAGTCTTTGCGGGCAGGGGCCCGCGGGTGATAGGTTTTAGGGGGAGAGAAATGGCACTGATTGTAAAGAAGTTCGGCGGCAGTTCTGTCGGCAGCATCGAGAAGATCCAGAACGTGGCCAAGCGCATCCTGGACGAGAAGAAGCCGGAGGATCAGATCGTCATGGTCGTATCCGCCATGGGCGACACGACGGACGACCTCATCACGCTGGCCAGGGGAATCGACAGCGATCCGTACCGCTTTGACCGGGAGATGGATATGCTGCTGGCGACGGGGGAGCAGGTTTCCATCGCGCTCCTGACCATGGCGTTCCGGGCGAAGGGGCAGAAGGCAATCTCTTTGACCGGGCCGCTGGCCGGCATGAAGACGAATTCCGTCCACACGAAGGGCAAGATTGTCGATATTCAGCCGCAGCGCGTGCTGGACGAGCTCAAGGCGGGCAATATCGTGGTGGTCGCCGGTTTCCAGGGAGCGGACGCGCTGGGCGATCCGGTCACGCTGGGCCGCGGCGGTTCCGATACCTCGGCGGTGGCTTTGGCCGGCGCGCTGAAGGCGGACAGCTGCGAGATTTTCACCGACGTGGACGGCGTCTATTCCGCCGATCCCCGGATTGAGCCGGACGCGCGCCGCATGAAGGAGATCACCTACGACGAGATGCTGGAGATGGCCCGGCTGGGCGCCGGCGTAATGCAGCCGCGTTCCGTCGAGATGGGGAAACATTTCAGTATCCCCATTCACGTCCGCTCTACGTTTACCAATAAACCGGGAACTATGATTCGGGAGGATTATACAATGGAGGAAAAAGATTTCATCATCCGCGGCGTTGCCCACGACGCCAAGGTCGCCAAGTTCGCCGTCCTGGGCATTCCCAATACGCCGGGCATCGCCCACTCGATTTTCTCGGCGCTGGCCGAGGCGCATGTGGACGTCGATATGATCGTGCAGAGCATTCGCAACATCGAGAAGAACATCACCGATATGGTCTTCACCATCGCCAGTGACGACCTGCCGCGGGCGCGGGGCATCGTTGACCGGGTGGCCGACGACCTGAAGGCCGTGGCCGTCCTGGTGGAGGAAGACGTGGCGAAGGTCTCCATCGTCGGCGCCGGGATGCTCGGGAATCCCGGGATTGCCGCCCGGATGTTTGGCGCGCTGGGCGCCGCCGGGGTGAACATCGACGTCATCAGTACCTCGGAAATCAGCATTTCCTGCCTGATCAAGGCGACGAATATGCAGAAGGCCGTGAACGCCATCCACGCCGAGTTTTTCCCGAAGAAGTGAACAGAAGTAATTCCGCAACGAAAAAGGCGGCCCGTCAGGGGCCGCCTTTTTGCGTGGGATATGGGAAGGGAGGGGGGAATAAGCGGTATCACGAGGGCGCGTTGGGTTCGGGGGACAGGCCGCCGCTTTCCGCGGCCCGGTACCGGTGGTGGCGGTGATGATGGCGGTGATGATGATGGCGGTGCCGGCGGCGGCCCAGCAGCGAATCGCGGAACCGGGTCCAGCCGCTGGCCTCGCTGACCGTCACTTCGCTGCCTGGTGGCGTCAGGGCCGGGGACGTTTCGGGGGACGCCGCGGCGGGGACGGCCGCCCCCAGAATGAGGACGCCGCCGAACAGCGCCGGGAGCAGGATTTTTTTCGTCCAGTCTTTCATGGCAATCGCCTCCTGTTTCTTTTACGGAAAGGATACCATCCCATTCTTGGAGGGAATTGAGGCGGCGATTAGGCGGGGATTAGACTTCGATTAAAAAGATTTCGCGCGCCGGCCGCCGGCGGTGAAAAGGGAAAAAGAGAGATTTGGGGGCGAAACCGGGCAGGGATTTTCCCCTGAACCGCGAATACTTATAAGAAAGAAAATTCATCATGCGGGAAAGGAAGGATGCTGTTTTGCGGAGAATTGTCTTATTCCTGGCGGCGCTCTGGTGCTTCATGGCGACGGCG
This sequence comes from Selenomonadaceae bacterium, assembly GCA_016280345.1. Lineage (GTDB taxonomy): Bacteria > Bacillota > Negativicutes > Selenomonadales > Selenomonadaceae > RGIG3544. Next base: position 5,169 of record JAEEGN010000114.1, read on the forward strand.
CTGGCCGCCAGCGCGACGGATGAGGCCATCGACCAGCTCTATCCGCTGCCCATTCGCCCGGGGCTTTTGCCGACGGCGGTGGCGGCGGGGTACCCGAAGGAGGGCGCGGCCGCGATGGGCAAGCTGGA
>JAEEGN010000115.1 GCA_016280345.1 Selenomonadaceae bacterium
AAAGAAGGCGTCCACTTGCTTGTCGGTATATTCCCGAAGGAAATCGCGCCAAGAGAGCCTCCGGTCAAAATCGTCGTTGGGCGCATATACCGTTTTTTCCCCGACGCAGCGAAAGCTCTCCTTCACCTTGACCGCTTTCCGCTTGTCGGTCCTCTGGTCGGCGTCGTCGGCGGGGACGCCCTTCCCCGTTCCCGTGCCGAGATTGCAGCCGCCCTGGCAGTTCAGGATGTCCACGATGCCGGGAACAGGCTCCCCCGCCTTCGTCCGGGCATAGTATTCGCAAAGGTACGAATGCGTCCGTTTCGCGCCGTCCACCTGACGGATCCACAGGTCCGGCGCCTCGATCCGCACCGTTTCCGAAAGCCCGCCGGGACGGCTGTAAACATGACCGATGCCCGAAGGCGTCCCGTCAAAGCCGACGGCCGGATACTCCGCGAGTTGCACCTGCCCGGCCGCCAGCTTTTCGCGTAGCTTCCCAAAGGTGACGTTGTACTGGACCAGCCCTTTCGTATGCGGGTCCCTGATCTCCTCCGCCTTGGCGATGCAAGGGGAGAGGAAGGCCAGCTTCCCGCGGAAGTCCTCGTATTGGCGCAGATAGATTGCCAGGCAGAGCAGGGGACTTTGGATGGGGGCGAGACGCGGCAGGAGCGACGGGAAATATTTCTCGCAGTAATTCACCACGGTCGGGCACGGTTGGGTGATGAGCGAAGCGATGCCCAGCTCCTTCATGGCGCGAAGCATCGCCCAGGTCGCTATGTCCGCCCCGAAAGAAACATCGTATATGCGCGCCGCGCCCAGGGATTTCAGCCAGCCCAGCAGACGACCCGGCTCGTCGAAATTCGTGAGCAGCGCGGGTGCCGCCGCGATGCTGATCGTTTCTCCGGCCGCGAGATCAGCCAAAAAACGCTCCGTGTCATCGGCATAGTCCCTCGCCTGATGGTCGCAGACACGAAGACAGGCGCCGCACTGGATGCAGTATTCCGCGTCCACGTGCACCTTCCGCGATCCGTCCCGGGCGATATACACCCGGTTGGCGCAATCCACCGGGCATACGGCAATGCATTTGTTGCAACCGGTGCATTTTTCCTCCCGTGTAAAAACGCCCTGTTCCATAAGGTCGCCCCTTTCCCGTGCCCGTCAGGGCAATTCCTCCGCCGACTCGTAAATCGTCGCAAACAAATCCATGCGCGACTCGGCCAATACGACCTGCACCATGCCTGTCGGACCCACCAGTGCGAATTCCTTGCCATCGCTCTTCGCCTGCTTCGTCAGCCGGAGCAGAACTCGGATGCCGGCGCTGGACAGGTATTCCAAGGCAGTCATGTCGACGGCGAGCTTTTGCGCCGACGCATAAACCTTGTCGGCATTTTCGCTTGCGGTCGGCGCCGTGATCCGGTCAAGCCGCCCTTTGATACACCAAAGGATCCAGCCGTTCTTCCCGCTGGACGATGAGTCAACAAACGTCTCTGCCATTTTCATTTCCTCCAAATCATCATTTAATTCCATTATACACCAATCCAAGCATCGTGACATCGTCGGAAGGCTCCGCCCCATCCGCGTGGGCGTCCACCGCCGCCTGCACCGCGCCGAGGATTTCCTTCGCCGACTTTTCCCCGGGCTGCGCCAAAAGCGTCTCCTGCAGCCTGGTTTTGCCGAAAAGTGCCTGCTTCTCGTTCATGGCCTCGGTCACGCCGTCGGTGAAGAGGAACAGCATATCGCCGGGGGACAGCGTCAGCCGCGCCGCCGGGAAATCCATGCCCTCCATCATGCCGAGCATCGGGCCCGCCGCAATCGGCAAAAAGGTAAACTCGCCGTCTTGGCGGACCAACGGCGGATTGTGCGCCGCGTTCACATAGACAAATTCGCCGGTCCTGACATCCAGCACGCCCGTGAACATCGTCACGAACATCCCCTCGTCGTTGGCCTCGGCGAGCCGGTCGTTTGTCCGCGCCACGATCTCCGGCAGCCGTTCTTCCTCCCCAAACATCATGGCGGATTCCTTCAGAAGCGTCTTCGCGGCCACCATGAAGAGCGCCGCCGGCACCCCCTTGTCCGAGACGTCCGCTACCGTGACCATCAAATGGTGCTCGTCGAGGAAGTAGAAATCGTAGAAATCACCGCCGACCTCTTTGGCGGGCGCCATCGACGCGAAGAGGTCGAACCCGTGTTGCGCGGGGAACTTCTTCGGCAGGATGCCCGCCTGTATCCGCGCCGCCACCGAGATCTCCGTCTCAATGCGCTCCTTTTCCGCCGTCGTTTTCGCCAGATTCCCGATATACGATTGCAGCTCGCCGGTCATCTGGTTGAAGCTGTCGGCCAACGTCTCGATTTCGTCGCCGGTCCTGATGTCGAGCTTCTTGTCGAGGTTGCCCCCCGAGATTTCCCGCACCCCCGCCGTCAGCGCGAGAATGGGCCGCACGAAACGTTCCGCGACCTTGCGGCTGACGAAAAAGAGCGCCGCCAGAAGCGCCAGGAGAAGCGCCGCCATCTTCATCAGGTTGTCCCAGAAAAAGGCGCGCATGCCAGCGGAAAATTCCTCCGCCCGCGAAAGAAGATACGATTTCGCGTCCCTCGCCGGCTGCACCACGATGTTCCGCTCAATCAGCGTACCGAGGCTCCAGCCGATGTTGGGAATCGGCGCGTAGGCGAGGTAATACTCCCTGCCGTCCATCGTAATCCGTGCCACATCGGACAGCCCCATCGTCATGCAGGCCGCTTCCAGCGCCAGGGACGCCTCCCCGTATTTGCGCAAGTCCTCCGGCGACGCCGAAGCGGCCAGCGGCCCCTCCTTTTCCGAGGAAAGGATTACTTCGCCCTTCTGGTTCAGGATGAAATTGACGCCCTTGCTCCCTATCGTGTTGATCGCAATCTGCCGGTACAGGGAGGCGATATGATTGGAGATGCCGGCCATGCCCGCGAAGCCGTTTTCGTCGTAATAGGGCGCGACGCAGGCAAGGCAGGGATACCCCTCCACCCCGACGTAAACGCCGGTGAAAACGGGCTTCCCGGTTTTCTTGATTTCCTGATACCAGGGTCGTTTTCTCGGCTCGAAGGAAGGCGCGTACCAATCGTCGAGGAACTCAACGAACTCTTTTCCCTCCGCCACGACGTCGGCGCTGATGATGTAGCCGCGCTCCGAAGCGTAGAAGCAGGTCATCTCATGGCCATCGTCATAGCTCTGCGCCCAAAGAGACAGATTGTCCGCCGCGTTGGCGGCGATCCGCGCCTCGGGCAGGACGTCCTCAATCCCGCCGCTGGCCCGGAGCGCCGGGGTGAAAAAGAGATAGGGCTCCTTGGACCGAATGGGGACCTCGCCGCCCAACGGCAGCTCCCTCGGCAGGTAACGCTCCCGATGGGTCAGGATCTGTGTCATCGTCTGCGCCAGGAGCGTCGCATCCTCCTGCAGCCGCCACAATTCGTTGCTGATGCCCCGCGCCTTTTCCTCCGCCAGGAGGGCAAACCGCTTTTTCGCCTGTTCGTCGGCGATTTCCTCCACGAAAGCCGCGGCGGACGTCCCCATCTCACGGCTGCTCTCCAGCGCGTGCTCCTGGGCGTCGTACAGGCCGAAGAAGGAAACCGCCTCAAAAGCGGCAAAGCACACCAGCCCCGTCAAGACCATCAGGAGAAAAATGCGCCGCGCTATGCTCATCTTGCCGTTCAAATGAAATCCTCCCGTTTTAACCCCCGCGTTTTTTCCATTATATCACAATAACGACTGTTTCGGCTAACCGTTATTATGCCTGCCGGCAAAGGGACGCTTTCTTGACGGAAGCCGCGGAAAAGCCTATAATACGATACAGGAGAAAAAATGGGGATACCAACTGACAGGAGGAATTCACTATGAAAAGATTCCGTTTTTCCGGACTGTTTGTCGCGGCATTTGTTTTGACGCTTGCCATAGCTTCCATCGCATTCGCCGGCAGGCGCGGCTCGCAGGATTTCGTGCTGGAGAACGGCACGGGCCGGATTATCACTGAGATTTACCTCAGCCCCACCAGCACCAACGAATGGATTTATCAGGACGAGCTGGGAAAGAACCAGGTACTGTATTCGGGTCAGGAGCTTTTCCTCACCTTTGACCCGAGAGACAACGTCCAGTATTGGGATATCAAGGTCGTTTATGAGGACGGCACTTACGAATACTGGTACACCCTCGATCTCTTCCGAATTTACCACATCACGATTCGTCCGAACGCTATCGCTACCATCGACGAGGTGTAAATTCGCACACTTGAACCGAACCCCATTTTTTCAAAAAAGCGCTTCCCATCCGCAGGAAGCGCTTTTTCTATAGCGTTTTTTGAAAAATATCACCGTATATCCGGCAAAATTTTCTCCATTATTTTCGTCACCCTGTCGTACCACCCTTGCCGAAAGAAAGCGCAGGCGTCCTCGTCCCTGGCGAGGAGATCGACCTCCACGGCACCCACG
>JAEEGN010000116.1 GCA_016280345.1 Selenomonadaceae bacterium
GAAGGTGCCAACCCCGGGGCACCTCCAGGACTTTTCTTCTTTCCATAGTCTTGCCTGCTCCACCCCATTCCTGTCTGGCGTCTGGCTTTTGCCAGGCGCCGTCTTTGTCGTTGGGCGCAAGTTGGCTGAAGAAATATGAGCCGTTGACTTGACGGTTCATAAATGATATTATTAGATGAATATTCTGCTTGCTTTTTTCAGGTTCAGGAGGTTGAGCCATGTTCACGAGTATCCGGACGAAATTCTTAGCAATCCTGCTGCCGTTGTTCCTGCTGAGCTTCATCGTCTTCTCCGCCATCAGCTACTACTTGTCCAACAAGGAACTGGTGGCGAACGCCGACACGATAGCCCGGGCCCTGAGCGGGCAGGCGGCGCTGGAGCTGGAGAAGATCATGGGCGAGAAGTCGGTCCGCCTCGAGGAGCTGGCCGACAGCCCGGCCATCAAGACCGGCGACCGGGCGGCGAAGGTCGCGGCCTGCGCGGCGATGAAGAGCCGCACCCAGGGCTTCGATATGGTGGCCTACGCCGACCTTGCGGGCCACGCGGTCAGCGACCAGAACGTGGACATGGAGCGCGGCAGCCGCGAGTATTTCAAGGCCGTAGTCTCCAGCGGCAAGCCCTTCATGACGGGGCCTTCGGTTTCCGGCACCACGGGCAAGCTCATCACGATCATGGCCTATCCGGTGAAGGACGGCGCCGGCAAGGTGACGGGCATCGTTTTCGGTACCGTCAGCCTGGCGTCGCTGTCGGATATCGTGGGGGCTTTCCAGTACATGGAGACCGGCTACGTTTACGTGATCGACGAGAGCGGCATCTGCATCGGCTACAAGCAGCTTCCGGAAGCGGTCGGCAAGCTCGACCTCACCCGCTCGGACGCCGAGCAGCCGCTGGACCCGCGCCTGGTGGAGAGCTTCAAGCAGGCGGTGCAGGCGGAGGATCCTCTGTCTACTTACTATAAGACGCGCAAGGGTGTCGAGAACAAAGCGGTCACGGCGCCGGTCCATCTGACCGGCCGCAAGTGGGTGGCCATCGCCTGCGCCCCGGTGGACGAAGTGGAGGCGGCCTCCCGGATGCTGCTCAAGGCGATGGCGGGCGTCTCCGTCGTGACGATCCTACTGGCGGCGGCCATCATCATCGTGATCGCCCAGAAGCTGTCGGGGCCGATCCGCGAGCTCCGCGACGAGTGCGAGGTCATCAACAGCGGTGACCTGCGGCAGGACCACATCGCCATTGAGTCCAGCGACGAGATCGGCCAGCTGGCCGTCGGCTTCAACGAGATGCGAAAGACGATGCGGACGCTGCTCAAGAACATCCGCTCCCAGGCGGAGCAGGTGGCGGCGGCCAGCGAAGAGCTCACGGCGTCGGCGCATCAGTCGGCGGAGGCGGCGAATCAGGTGGCCGGCTCCATCAACGAAATCGCCGAGGGCGTGACCGAGCAGTCCACGGCGGCGGACAGCGCCGACCAGACGGTATCGGGCATCGCCGAGAGCGCCACCGAGATCGCCACCCAGGCCGACGACATGGTTTCCGTTTCCCATAACGCGGTGGAGAAGGTCAGCGACGGCCGGGCCTCCATCCGGGACGTCGTGGGCCACATGAACAAGATCAACGAAACGACGCAGACCATTCAGGAGTCCATCAACGAGCTGTCCAGGGGCTCGGAGGAAATCCAGTCCATCGTCGAGCTCATTTCCAATATCGCCGGGCAGACGAACCTGCTGGCGCTGAACGCCGCCATCGAAGCGGCCCGGGCCGGGGAGCACGGGCGCGGCTTCGCCGTCGTCGCCGACGAGGTCAGGAAGCTCGCCGAGCAATCGGAGCAGTCGTCGCGGAAGATTTCCGACCTGGTGAACCGCAACAAGAACGACATGGAGAAGGCCGTCGCCGCCGGACACGAGGGGTCCCAGAGCGTGAACAACGGCATGGAGGCGGTGCAGGCGGCGGACGGCGTCTTCGAGACGATTTCCGGCGCCATCACGTCGCTGTCGGAGGGCGTGGGCAGCGTTTCCGGCCGCATCCGCGACATGGCCCGGGAAAGCCAGTCCATGCGGTCTTCGATGGAGTCCATCAAGACCATCAGCGCCAAGAATTCCGACGAGGCGCATACCGTTTCCGCCGCCACCGAGGAACAGTCGGCCTCGATGCAGGAAATCGCCTCGGCCAGCCGCTCGCTGGCGACGCTGGCCGGCGACCTCCAGGCCGCGGTGGAGCAGTTCAAGGTGTAACCCGGAAAGAGATTTTCCTGCGGCAAAACCGGAACGACGGCGTCATAACCCGGTTTGCCGCTGCCGGCCAGGGAGCAGGCGCACGACAAAAAGCCCGGAAGAAATCTCCCCCAGGGAGTTTCTTCCGGGCTTTCCTCACGTTGCTATGTCGATGTCAGCAACGTATCACTTCTTGGCGTCGCCGAACCACTTCTTGTAGATCTTGTCGTACTCGCCGTTGTCGTGCAGCTTCTTGAGGGCGGCGTTGATCTGCTTCGTGAGCTCGGGGCTCTTCTTGGAGATGGCGATGCCGTAATCCTCGGAGGTCAGGAGCTCGTCCAGCGACTTGACGTCCTTGACGCCGCTCTTGGCGATGTAGTAGTCGTTGACCGGCCGGTCGTTGACGACGGCGTCAACGCCGCCTGCCTTGAGCTCCATGAAGGTGTCGGCGGAGCTGTTGAGCTCCTTGATATCGACGCCCTTGATCTTGCGGAGTTCCTTGGCGCTGGTGGTGCCGATCTGGACGGCGAC
>JAEEGN010000117.1 GCA_016280345.1 Selenomonadaceae bacterium
AGCGGCAACGACGCCACCGACAACAGCACCGGCTATAACGTCGTCAACCTGCGGGGCGACAGCGACGGCACCGGCCACAACGCCGTCACCATCGGCGGCGGGCTGACCAACAACACCGTCTATGGCGGCGGCGAAAAAGACCTCATCGACCTCGGCCAGTCCGGCGGAAGAAACGCCGTGACATTGACGGCGCAGCAAAGCACTGTCACCGCCGGCCGGCGGGACGACACCATCCGGGGCGCCAGCGGCGGCATCGACGTCATCGACGGCCGGGCCGTGGAAAGGGGACAGGAAGTTGTTATCGAAAACTACTCCGTCGCCGACAAGGATATTCTGGCGGGCACGAAGGCCATCGCCTACGCCGGCGCCGCCGGCAGCCGGACGTTGCTGCAAAACGCCTTCGTCGGCGACACCGCGGTATTCAAAGCCGACGGCACGATTCTCACGGGACAGGACGGCGCCTTCAATGCTTTGTTGAACCCGACGCCGGGGGACAGCGGCGTCCAGGTCTATGTGCGGGACACTCTGTTCGGCGCCGAGACCCAGGCCGTCTGGTTCGCCACGTCCTATGGCTCCAATATGAACGCCGCCAAAGACGGCGTGAAAGTGGCCATGGTCATGACCGGCGCCAACAACGACACCGCCGACACCATGCTGGGCGGCGAACTGGACGACACCCTCTACGCCGGCGCCGGCGACATCGCCGCCGGCGGCAAGGGGAACGACACGATTATCAACACCGGCGGCCCCGACACCAGAGAGCAGTTTGGCCTCGCCAAAGGCACCGGCAACGACACCGTGCAGAACTTCGCCGGCGGCTTCGGCGCCAATGACGACGCCGTGGCTTTCTACGAAAGCAGCCTGCTCCAGGGCACCACCGCCGTTTATGACGGCAGCGGCAACCTGACGCTGACCAACGGCGACGCCAGCCTGACGCTCCAGATGGCGGCGGGCATGGACAGCACTTCGGCCCACGTCGTTCTCAAAAACGGCCTCACCGGCGAAGACGAGCGCCTGTCGGTCATCGCCCGGAATGCCACCGAAAAAGTCACCGACGCCACGGCAGCGAAGTATTACTACGGCTCCAAAGAAGGCGGCAGCGCCCTCGACGCCTCGGCATTAAGTACCGGCGTCAAGGTCGATCTCGGCAACAGCGGCCGCTACTTTGAGGCCGGCGAAAACTACAGCTACGTCACCGCCGTCAAGGGCAGCGACCACGGCGACAACTTCCTGGCCGGCGGCGACACCGCCAACACCCTCACCGGCGGCAGCGGCGTCAACAACACCCTCTACGGCGGCGGCTCTTCCAACGACCTCCTGATCGGCGGCGGCACCTCCTTCTCCGGCACCGGCGGGAATTCCTTCTCCGGTAACGGCGGCGCAACCGGCATCGCCGCGATGGACACCTTCTACTTCGGCGCCAGCGACGGCAAAGACGTGATCCAAAACATCGGCAGCGGCGACAAAGTCATGCTCTACGACCTCAAAGACGACGGCAGCATCACGGCGGAAACGGTAACCATGAACGGCACCACCTACCTCCGCCTCACCACCGCCACCGGCGCCCAGCTCTCCCTCGAAGCCACGGCGGCAGGGGAGAGCTACGAAGTGCTGTTCACCGACGGCGTCAACGGGAACGTGACTTCGCGGTATGAGGTGACGGGGACGGAGTTCAGGAAGATCTAACGCGACGGCTCTGCCAGCCCTCCCCTTTGGGGAGGAGCGCGACAGTCCGGTGAACTGTCGCGGCGGAGCGGTGGGTGAGATGCCCTCCCCTTCAGGGGAGGGGGGACCGCGGAGCGGTGGGTGAGGTCTACCGCATGACGCATTACGCAAACGTAATGGTTTATGCAAATCTAAAGCAACGGCTCTGCCAGCCCCCCTCCGGGAGGGGCGTGACATGCCACTGGCATGTCACGGGGGGGAGCAAGCGGCGTAAGCCTTCGCTTATCGCGTATGCACAGGCATTTCGCGCCCTTCTCAATACGCAACCCAAACGATTTACGCGAAAAATTAAGTTCGCGCAGTTTTCTCATGCTGTGGACTCCTTCCGGCTCGCAAGCTCGCCGCGAGGTGCCACTGGCACCTCGCGCCCTCAGCGAGGGAGGCTCGCAGAGTTAAAACTGACAGTTTACGCAGCTTTATCATGCTGTGGAACCTCATCCGGCTCACGCCCTCGCTGGGAGGCTGGCAGAGCCGGCTTTGGTGATTGTCCTGACGTGAAGGCTGGTGTCAACCGAAATGCTCCCGCGAAACAGAAATAAGGCGCGAACCGTGCCGGTACAACACCGTCCGCGCCGCCAACCCTGAAACCGGCGCCGCCCCGCGCCGGTTCAACGCCGGTCCGCACCCTGTACTTCCACAGCACACCTCTGATTTCTCAAAGCCAATGATTTCTCGCCCCGCTGGGCGGCGGTGAACGATGAAACCGCACAGGAAAACCCGCCGGATGGCTCCAGAATGGGCCAAGCCGGCGGGTTCTTTTTTTGCAGACAGGATTTGTCAGCCCTGGACGAGCTCGGTGGAGAGGTAGCGGTCGCCGGTGTCGGGGAGCAGGGCGACGATGAGCTTGTCTTTGTTTTCCGGGCGGTTCGCGAGGTCCACGGCGGCGGCCAGGGCGGCGCCGGCGGAGATGCCGACGAGGATGCCCTCGGCCCGGGCGAACTGGCGGGCGAAGCGGAAGGCGTCCTCATTGGCGATGGGGAGAACGCCGTCATAGATCCTGGTGTTCAGCACTTTCGGCACGAAGCCGGCGCCGATGCCCTGGATCTTGTGGGGGCCGGCCTCGCCCTTCGACAGTACCGGCGAGGCGGCGGGCTCCACGGCATAGACTTTGACGGCGGGCTTTTTCCCCTTGAGGTATTCGCCGACGCCGGTGAGGGTGCCGCCGGTGCCGACGCCGGCCACGAAGATGTCCACGGCGCCGTCGGTGTCCTCCCAGATTTCGGGGCCGGTGGAACGGCGGTGCGCTTCGGGGTTCACCGGGTTGTCGAACTGGGCCGGGATGAAGGCGCCGGGGGTTTCCTTGGCCAGCCGGTCGGCTTCGGCGATGGCGCCTTTCATGCCCTTGCTGCCGTCGGTGAGGACGATTTCGGCGCCGTAGGCTTTGAGCAGGTTGCGGCGCTCGACGCTCATGGTCTCGGGCATGGTCAGGATGGCGCGGTAGCCGCGGGCGGCGGCGACGCTGGCCAGGCCGATGCCGGTGTTGCCGCTGGTGGGCTCGATGATGACGGAGTTGGGCTTCAGGGCGCCGCTTTTTTCCGCCGCTTCAATCATCGCCAGGGCGATGCGGTCCTTGACGCTGCCCGCGGGGTTGAAGTATTCCAGCTTTACCAGGAGCCGGGCGGCCAGCCCCGTCTCCCGGCGGAAGTTCTTCGCCTCCAGCAGCGGCGTATGGCCGATGAGCTCCGTCATACTCTGATAGATTTTTCCCATAATGAACGCCTCCCGGCGCCGTCTCGTCCGGCCTGGGCCTCCGGCGGGCGGCGGTGTTTTTTGTGTATGGTTGTATTGTAGCCGCATTTCCCTACTCTGTCAATGGGAATTTGGGGGAGGGCAGGATGGGGGGAATTGCTCCGGAGGCCCGTCAAAACGCGTCTCTGAGGGCGGCGCGTTCCTTTTTTGCGGGGCGCGGTTTGGGCGTGATATTTAGCGGAAGATATGGTATAATGGCGGCAAAACGCAAATGACTGGAAAGCGGGGTTTTATCGTTGCGTATCGTGGTAGTGGGCGCGGGCAAGCTGGGGTACAGCATCGCGTCGCTTCTTTCCAATGAGGGATATGAGGTCGTGGTGGTGGACCGGGATCCGGCCCAGCTCGAAGCGGTGAAGAACACGCTGGACGTTCTGACCATCATGGCCAGCGGGGCGAGTCCGACGATCATGGACGACGTGGAGGTCCGGGGGGCGGATATCCTGATTGCCGTGACCGCCAGCGACGAGGTGAATATGGTGGCCTGCAGCCTGGCGAAGCAGCACAAGGTGCGCCATACCATCGCCCGCATCCGGGACGCGGAGTTCACGCCGGAGGCGATGGAGGAGCTCAAGCGCATTTTCGGCATCGATCTGATGCTGAACCCGGAGATGATCACGGCGCAGGAAATTTTCCGAACGCTGATGACGCCGGCGGCGCTGAACGTGGAGGATTTCGCCAGCGGCAAGGTGCGTCTTTTCGAGGCGAAGGTGAGGAAGGATTCGCCGATGGCGGGCATTCCGCTGAAGGACCTCGATATTCCGCGGTCGATCCTGGCGGGGATGCTGTTCCGGGATCGCCGCATGATCATTCCCCACGGCGACGATTGCCTGATGCCGGGGGACAACGCTTATTTCATCGGCGACCCGGAGGCCATCGCCCAGTTCAGCGAGAATTTCGCCCAGCGCGAGGCGCGGCGGCTGGAGCGGGTGATGATCATCGGGGCCGGTCGGACGGGGCGCTTTTTGGCGCCGCTTTTCGACAAGGCCGGGGTGCAGGTGAAGGTCATCGACAAGGATCAGGTCCACAGCCAGATGGCGGCGGAGCTGCTGACGAGGGGACTGACCATTTGCGGCGACGGGACGGACATCGATCTCCTGCTGGAGGAGGACGTGAATCACGCCGACGCGGTGGTGTGCCTGACGGAGGATGACAAGCTGAACCTGATGATCGCGCTGCTGACGAAGCATCTGGGGGCGCGGGCGACGGTGGTGCGGGTGGCCCGCAGCGAGTATGTGGAGCTGATGGAGAAGGTGGGCGTCGATATCGCCCTTTCCGAGCGCCTGCTGTCGGCGGCGGAGGTGCTGGCCTACGCCCGGCGCGGCGGCGTGGTGTCGGTGTCGCTGCTGGAGGGTGCCCAGGCGGAGGCGATGGAGGTCATCGTGCAGCCGGGGGCTCCGGTGGCGGGCAAGCCGCTGAAGGTGAGTCAGCTCCCCCGGGAGTGCCTGGTCTGCGCTTACGTGCGGGGGGAGGAAGCCTTCATCCCCAACGGCGATTCCGTGCTCCGGGCGGGCGACCGGGCCATTCTCTTCATCC
>JAEEGN010000118.1 GCA_016280345.1 Selenomonadaceae bacterium
GCCCGCGACGCCGGCGTCAAGGTGGACGGCGTCCATGTCGGCCAGAGTGATATTCCCCCGGCGGTCTGCCGCCGCTATCTGGGAGAGGACGCCGTCGTCGGGCTCTCCGCCCGCACCCGGGAACTGCTCGCCTATGTGCGGGAAACGGACGTCCGCGACATCGACTACTTCGGCGCCGGCCCCCTCCGCGAAACGGCCACGAAGCCCGATTGCGGCCGGGACGAAACCGGCCGCGTCGTCACCCGCAGTTTCGACGAACTGGCCGATCTGGCCCAGGCCAGCCCCATCCCCGTCGTCGTCGGCGGCGGCGTCAAACTGCCGGACATCCCGCCGCTGGCCGCCACCGGCGTCGCCGGCTTCTTCGTCGTTTCCGCCGTGGCGGGAGAAAAAAATCCCGGCAAAGCCGCGGCCGCCCTGGTATCGTCCTGGCGCGGCCACACCCGCCGCACCCCGTAGCACCACGCCCATCCCCATGCAGGGACGGCTCTCGGACAGGCTCTGGCCCCGGGAGCCGTCCCTTTTCCTTTGGCCATGCTGTTTCCCGGCACAAAAAAAGAGCCCTCAAAGGGCTCTGATCAGGCTGGTGCCTCAGAGTGGAATCGAACCGCTGACACAAGGATTTTCAGTCCTTTGCTCTACCAACTGAGCTACCGAGGCAACTGGCGACCCGGATGGGACTTGAACCCATGATCTCCGCCGTGACAGGGCGGCATTCTAAACCGACTGAACTACCGGGCCGTATGCGATTGTATGAAAAAGCCAATGGCTTTATTCGCTTGGTGACGCCAGCGGGATTTGAACCCACGAACCCGCCGTGAAAGGGCGGTGTCTTAACCACTTGACGATGGCGCCACTGGTGGCTCACCCGGGACTTGAACCCGGGACCTACTGATTAAAAGTCAGTTGCTCTACCAACTGAGCTAGTGAACCCGGAACCTCTCCTCAAAAGAGATACAAAAGCATTATAAAGGGCAATCCGGCTTTTGTCAAGGATTCCGGAAGAAAAAACCCTGCCTTCCCCGGCAGGTGGGAAAGGACGCGGTCATCCGCCTCCTGCCGCTCTCAGGTGCGAGCCGTCAATAAGCCGGGTTCTGTTCCGCCAAAGCGGCGGCGATCATTTATCTAGGATGGCGGTTGCCCGCCACCTCCAGCGACGCAACCCGGAAGGCTCAGCGGGCCGCCTCATCCCTTCCCTATTTGGTCTTGCTCCGCGTGGGGTTTGTCAAGCCGGCCAGTCACCTGACCGCTGGTGCGCTCTTACCGCACCTTTCCACCCTTACCGGCCGGAGCCGGCGGTTTCCGTTTCTATGACACTTTCCCGGAGGTCACCCCCGCTGGGCGTTACCCAGCACGCTGCCCTGTGGAGCCCGGACTTTCCTCCGACGGCTCATGGTCCGCCGGCGATCGCCTTTCTTGCTCGCACCTCTATTAAACCATGCCGGGCCCCCGGTTGTCAACATAATTAAAAAGGAACTGTCGCCGGAAGGGGAAAATCCTCCGGCACTGCCCCTTCTTGAGATGACGCCGGGATTTCCGTCCTGTCGCTTATGACGAAGGGACACGCCGCGGCTTCCCTGTTATCAAAACCTCCGCGAAAAAACGGTTCATTTACGCGGATTGCGCTGTATTGCTCAACCAGATGACGGAAGGAGATATTACAAAAAGGAATCGCAAAATCAAAATTCTATCTTCACATCATTTCCTATATATTCACTCCCCATCGCTGACGGTTTTACCCCCACGTTCTGATGATGCCTCCCAAATGGCGCGTTTATGAAAAAGGAGTGCCGCACGTTTCGTGTGAAACCTGCGACAACTCCTTTGGCTTACGGACTTTCTCCGTTCTCCAATCAACGCCTCTTCCCGCCGCCCGCCGGCGGCTCTTCCATCGCTATTCTTTACGGCATTGGCCACAGTTCCCGCAGGAGCCGCCGCATCCGCCGCCCGCCGCCCAGCAGGAGCAGCCCGCCCGGTTTTTCCAGACGTGCCGCAGGGCCAACGCCAACAACGCCGCGATGACCGCGCCCAATATGAAAGTCGACATTTTGCCCGCCTCCTCCGTCAGAAGCCCAGCAGCCTCCCGCCCTGATACACCGCCAGGGACACGGCCCAGGCGATGGCGAACATATAGACCGCCGAGAAAGCCGTCCACTTCCAGCTCCCGGCCTCCTTCCTGATGGTGCCGAGAGCTGTGGCGCAGGGCGTGTAGAGCTGGGAGAACACCATGAAAGCGAAAGCCGACAGCGTGGTGAACGACGCCGCCATGCCGGTTTTCGCCAGCGCCGAAGCGGTCTCCACGATTTCGTCCGCCTCGGTGGAAAGCTCACCGGCCCCGTAGAGAATCCCCATCGTCGAGACCACCGACTCCTTCGCCAGGATGCCGGCGATGACCGAGGCCCCCGCCTCCCAGGTGGCGAAGCCGTGGAAGGTGAAGAGCGACGCCATGGCCGCGCCCATCGAGGCCAGGAAGCTTTCCTCCATCTCCGCCATGCCGCTGAAGTTGAAATGGCCGAGGAACCAGATGAAGACGCAGGCGGCGAAGATAATGGTACCGGCCTTGATCATGTAGCCCTTGCCCTTGTCCCAGGTCTCCAGCAGCACCGTCTTCATGTCCGGCATGCGGTACGGCGGCAGCTCCAGCAGGAAAGTCGAGGGCTCTCCCTGGAAGACGGTGCTCGACAGCAGCTTCGCCGCCAGGATGGCCATGGCGATGCCGAGGAAGTACATCCCGAATACGACGTTGCCGGCGTTATCGGGGAAGAACATGGCGGCGAACAGCGCCATGATGGGGAGCTTCGCGCCGCAGGTCAGGAACGGCGTCACCAGAATCGCGGTCAGCCGGTCCTTCTCCGAATCCAGCGCCCGGGCGCCCATGATGGCGGGCACGGCACAGCCGAAACCCATCATCAGCGGCATGATGCCCTTGCCCGTGAGGCCGGCCCGACGCATCAAAGGATCGGTGATGAAGGCGACCCGGGCCATGTAGCCGGTGCCGTCAAGGAAACTCAGGCAGAAGAACAGCACGAAAATCAGCGGCACGAAGGTCAGCACGCCGCCGACGCCGTCCACGATACCATCGAGGATCAGCGACTGCATCCACTCCGCCACCTCCATTGAAGCCAGTTGCGCCGCCACCATGTCCTTGAAATCGCCGCCGATGAAATCGCCCAGCGCATCCGCCAGCGGCTGCCCAATCCACTCGAAGGTGATCTGGAACATCACGTAAACCATGGCGATAAAAATGGGAATCGCCGTCCAGCCGTTGGCCAGCACCGCGTCAATCTTTTCCGACGTCGTCTGCCCCAGCGCCGAGGACGTAACCGCCTCGGCCACGATGCTGTCAATCAGCGCGTAGCGGCGGGCCACCAGTTCCTCCTCGATTTCCTCGGCCGGCCGGCCGCTGGCCTCAATTCGCTTCACCTCGGCGATATGCGCCTGGAGTCGCGGACTCGGCTCATAGTTCAACATGACGGTGGAGGTGAACACATCCAGCAGTTTCTCCCGGCTGGCCCGGGAATGGCCGATGGTCTCCACCACCGGCATTCCGATGGCGTCCTCCAGACGGCGGGTATCGATCTTCAGCCCCCGGCGTTCCGCCTCATCTTTCATGTTGAGGTCGATGAGCAGCGGAATTCCCTTCTCCAGCAGCTGGACCGTGAGATAAAGATTGCGGTCGAGGTTTGAGGAATCGACCACGTCCACCACCATATCCACCTTGTTGTTCAGCAGGTAGTCGATGACGATTTTTTCCTCCGGCGACCGGGCGTTGACGCTGTAAGTCCCCGGCAGATCGACGATAGAAATGGCCCGGTTCTGGTGGCGAATGTAGCCGGTCTTCTTATCGACCGTGACGCCGGGCCAGTTGCCGATTTTCTGGCGGGCGCCGGTCAGTTCATTGAAAATCGTGGACTTGCCGACATTGGGATTGCCGGTCAGGGCCACGGCTAAGGTTGCCATTTTCAAACACCTCTGATCCAAAATTTACTGGCAGGATTTCCCGGGGACCGCCCCGGCGCCGGCGTGTTCAGCCGGCCATTTCCACCTCGATGCGGGCAGCGTCGTCACGGCGCAGCGCCAGATCATAAGAGCGCACCCGGATGGCCATCGGATCTCCCAGTGGCGCCGAGCGCAACACCGTCACCGGCGTCCCCGGAATCAGCCCCATCGTCATCAGCCGGCCCTTGAGCTCCGAATCCCCGATAGTGCGGATCTTGAGCGTCATGCCCGGCGTCCCTTCACGCAAAGTCATACGTAAGCCCCCTAAATAATGAAAATGAGAACAATTTCTTTTCTTGATACGTATAATAGCAGGAATGAAACCTATTGTCAAGTAGCCGATCGGAACGGAGGCTTTCCCGGTGAAGATTTCCCCCATTCATGGTATAATATGAACACTTAATGAGCGCAAGCCGAAGGCGCAACGCGAATTTAGTGCTGAATATATACCTGACCACCTGATGAAGCCGACCGAAGGGAGAGCTGAATCCAGTGGTCAGGGTATAATGAGCAGACATCCGGGGCGAGCATAAAACGTCTTGCAAAAGCGAAAGATACGTCTGACGACACCTCCCGGCAGCCGAATTTGCCGACACGGGAAAAAACTCCCATGTCGGAACCGCCGTCGCGGTTTTTGGTACCATCCTTGCCAGAAAGTGCGCTTTCGTGTAAAATAGCCGGGAAAGAACGTGCGCTTTCGTGCAGAATTTTATAACGACGGGGGCTCGTGGCATGGAACGGAAATTGTACGATCGGCTGACAGCGTGGAAAAGAAGATCACTGATAAATGATTCTGATGGACTTCGAGTCGTTTTTGCCGGCGTTGGACATATAGGAGATATACCATTATGATCGACCGCATACCTCCCCAGAACATCGAAGCCGAAACGGCGGTTCTCGGCGCAATGCTCATCAAAAAGGAAGCCATCGCCACTGCCGCCGAAATCCTGACCCCGGATGATTTCTACCGGGAGAGCCACCGGCTTGTCTATGAGGCGATATTGGCGCTTTTCCAGAAAAACAGCGAGGCGGACCTCATTACCGTAACCGAGCAGCTCAAAACGTCCGGCAATCTGGAAAAGGCCGGCGGCATCGCCGCCGTCACGGCGCTGGCCAACGCTGTCCCCACCGCCGCCAACGTATCATACCACGCCCGCATCGT
Organism: Selenomonadaceae bacterium; assembly: GCA_016280345.1. Taxonomy (GTDB): domain Bacteria; phylum Bacillota; class Negativicutes; order Selenomonadales; family Selenomonadaceae; genus RGIG3544. Next base: position 5,159 of record JAEEGN010000118.1, read on the forward strand.
GCGGGAAAAGGCCCAGCTCCGCCACCTCATCAACGCAGCCACGGAGATTGCCGGCGCCGCCTACGAGGAATCCGACGCCGTGGACGTCATCTTGGACGAGGCCGAGAAGAAGCTCCTCTCGGTCACCTCGCAAACCAATTCCAAGGATTTCGTACCCATGCCGAAGATTCTGGTGGAGACCTTCAAGCAGCTCGAAGAACGCTCCAAGAACAAGAATGCCCTGACGGGCATTCCCTCCGGCTTCAGTGATCTGGACCGGCAGACCTCGGGCTTCCAGAAGTCGGACCTCATTCTGGTGGCGGCGCGGCCCTCCATGGGCAAGACGGCGCTGACGCTCAACATCGCCACCTACGTGGCCGTTCACGAGAAGAAGCCGGTGGCCTTCTTTTCTCTCGAAATGTCGAAGGAGCAGCTTGTCATGCGTCTCCTGAGCGCCATCGGCGCCATCGACTCCCAGCGGCTCCGGTACGGCGACCTCACGGATGACGAATGGAGCCAGCTCATCAACGCCGCCGCCCTTCTTTCCGAGGCCCCCTTCTACATCGACGAGACGCCCTCCATCAGCATCATGGAGCTGCGCTCCAAGGCGCGCCGCCTCAAGGCGGAGCATGGCCTTGCCCTCATCGTCGTCGACTATCTCCAGCTCATGCAGGGGCGCGGCTCCAAAAACGGCGACAACCGCCAGCAGGAAATCGCCGAGATCTCGCGCTCCCTGAAGGCGCTGGCCCGCGAGTTGGCCGTACCGGTCATCGCCCTCTCCCAGCTCTCCCGCAGCGTCGAGTCCCGCACCATCAAGCGGCCTATGCTCTCCGACCTCCGGGAATCCGGCTCCCTGGAGCAGGACGCCGACATCGTCATGTTCCTGTACCGTGAGGATTACTACGACGCCGAGACAGAGAACAAGAACATCACCGAGGTCATCATCGCCAAGCACCGCAACGGCCCAATCGGCACGGTACGGCTCTTCTTCCACAAGGAATTCACCAAGTTCACCACCCTGTCGCCGATGAAGCCGCCCGATTGATAAAAAAGAGCGTACCCCTCGCCATCCGGGGTACGCTCTTTTTTCCTTTTCTTTTTTCAATTCTGTGCCCGGGGCCGTTTCATTCCGTCAGGGCGTCCCAGGCCTCCTCCGCCCGCTTCACGTAAAGGGCTCGAATGGCGGGCAGTTCTCCCAGACCGTGGAAGTACGGCACGACCTCGAAACCCGCCGCCTCAAGGACGCTCTTGTGCGATTCCGGCGCGTCCCCCGCCATATCATTCCGGACGTGGTTCCCCACCGCGACCATCAACGGCCAGAGATGAACCCGCCGGACGCCTGTTTCTTTCAGTTTCGGAATGATTTGTTCGAGCCGCGGCCAACCTTTCAGCGTATAGACGAAGGCGTCACGAATGCCCGCCGCGCCGAGGCGTTCCTGAATGACCTCGTAGTATGAATTCGAGGGGTGCGGCGTGCCGTGGGCCATCAAGAGGACCGCCTCGTTCCCGCTCCGGGAGGGCAGTTCGCCTGCCAGCGCCGCCACGAACTCCGCCACGTCGTCCCGCTGGTCCTCCTGATTCATCCAGTACATCAGCGGCGTCCCC
>JAEEGN010000119.1 GCA_016280345.1 Selenomonadaceae bacterium
TCAGCCCCGCCAGGAAGCCCGCCGCGATGCGCTTCAGCAAAATCTTTTTCCGCATACCAATCGCACCCTTTCGTTTTCTGGTATCATTCCATCTTTTGAGGGGATTCCCTCATTCCTGCGCGTTCGGCCGCCCGATGACTTCCGGCGTACCGTCGGCCCCGACGCGGCACTGGCAGAGAACCGCCTTGCCGGTTGCCGTGTCCAGCAACGTCATCAGGAAGTTTTCCGGATCCGCCATGAGGTAAAAGGACTTGTCGGCGTAGGCGTCATTTTTCGGTTCGCCGCGCTCCGCTTCAGCAAAGTCCTCCTCCACGTCCGCCCGGCGCGTCATTCGCTGTTTCATCGGGACGCACAGCGGGGCGGCGCCGTTCAGGTCATAGACGCGCAGCGTTTCCCAAGTGTCCCCGGCATCGACGCTGTCCACATAGAGATAGCGGCGCCCGTCGGGCAGGCTCACCAGCACCGGGCGCAGACCGGCGGTTTCGCCGGAGTCGTTGAGAACCACGCCGTCCTTGGTAATCCGCAGGCCGCTGTCCGAGGTCGTGACATTCACCTCGGCGCGGCTGCCGTCGGCGAAGGATACCCGCGCCGGCACGTAGCCGCGCATTTCCATGCACCAGGCGGCCGGGGCGCGGCGGTACCGCTCGGCGAAAATCTCCGGCTGCTCGTCAAACAGGACCGTCGCCGTATAGATGCCCTCGGCGTAGGAACCGATCAGATAGGGATTGAAATAGAAAGTCACGCCGGTGGGATCCAGCGTCCAGGGGAGCACGTCGTCCCGCAGCATCTGGTCCGTCATTTCTGCCATGAGCGTGCTGCCGCTCTCCATGAAAGACGCCTTCGGATAGCGGCGGCGAAGATCGGCTTTGACGGCTTCGGCCAGCTTCTCCCGGTCGGAAATCACGTCGGCGAGGGCAAGCGTCTGCCCGGTTTCCGCGTCAAAATTCCGCCCGGTAATGCCGTACATGCCGTGGACGCCGCCCTCGTAGCTCTGGTGGAATTCCATCAGGCTCACCGCCATCGTGTCGGCGCGGCGCACGAAAACGTCGGACAGGGATTCGTGCGCGGAAAAGAAGTTCGCCCCCGCCGCCTGGCGCTCCGCCCGGTCCTGCGCCGCTATCGCCAGCATCTGCTCCCGGATTTTCTGCCCGCGGTCCATCGCGTCGGCGTCGTATTTCCACAACGCTTTTTGCAGTTCCATGACGCCCGCGGCTTCGGCAGAACCCACGAGATTCACCTGGGGCACGGAAGTGCGCAGCAGGTCGCCCCCATCGTCGCCGTCCACCGTATAATGGGTATGAACGTCGAGCCGGATCGGGCGGATCGTCTCGTCAACGTGCGACGCCGCTTCACAGACGACGGCGAAGGACGCGGCGGGCGGCAGCCAATGCGGCGCGGGCAGCCCCGCGCTTAGCAAGGCGATAACGGCGGCCGCGGCGAATTTGCTTTTTTTCATCGGGCATTCCCCCTTCGGATTGTGCAAAAACAAACGCAGACAAAATATAGCGGTAAATCAGCAAGGATTACTTACCTCAGCTTTTTCGTCAGTCGTAATATACGCAACGATAGGTGATGTCTTGCGGATCATCCAAAGTGACGGACAGCAGTTTCTTCCCTTTGGCAAAATCATAGACGGACATGCACTCCGGATCCCGGACCGCCCAGCCCCAGCCGATGACGTAGAGGTCTCCCGGCAGTATCTGGACGGAGCCGCAGGCATAGGAGAACTTGCCGGGGAAGGCGAAGGAGCGGACGGCAACCACTTGCCGACGATCGGTGTCAACCGCGAAGGAATCGACGCGGGTGGCATTCCTGAGATTGTTGTTGTCAAATACCGAGATCCAGCCGTCATTCAGCGTTACATAATGCTGACCGGAGGTTTTCTGGCTCGCGGCAAGGCCGAACTCGTCCCCGTCGCCGGACAGTTTCCATAAAATCTGATCGCTTTTCCTGGTGCGGTCCAGGCACAGAATGGAATCGAGATGACGGAAGGAGCAGATCAGATGGCCCTGCGCGTCGAGGCGCATGGCGTTGAAATGTGCATAATCCGGCGCGTCGGTCTTTTCGTTCGCGAAGTCATTGGCGGACGCCACGGCTTCGGTCTGGGACAGGGAATAAAGCTCCGGATAGTCGATGCTCTTCCACTCCCAGACCACTTTTCCGCGGTCCACTTCCTGCAAATAGGAATAAACCACTTTCGAGCCCCGTTCGTAGCCGGGAACATTGTAAACCGTATCGTGGATATAACCGGACAGGATATAATGGTCAAGGTCCAGCATCAGGAAATCGTGGCCGTCCAGCGGCGCGCCTTTGGCGGTGACCTCCGATGCTTCAAAGGTAATCCGTTTCACTTCGTTGAACTTCTCGTCCAAAATGACCCACTCTCCCGGCGCATAGCCGGTAAGCCCGAAATCGTCGAAGGCGCCCGTCTGGTCGTGGTAGCTGTAATAGATCTTGCCGTTCACCACATGCTTTTTGAAATCCCACCAGCCGGTTTCTGCGCCCTCTTTCGGCTGCTCCTCGTGCTTCGACCAGACGATGTTGCCTTTCCCGTCCAGCATGATCAGGTTGCGGCTGGACACGAAGGACAGGTAAAAATGACCCGGCAGATCGGTTTCGCCCGCGACGGCGATTTTCGCGAGCCCCTCCGCGACGTTCGGGTTCTTCGCCAACGGAGCAGCCTGTCCGAAGGCGGTCCAGGCTGCCAGCATCAGCGTGGCCAGTGTCATGACGATGGCTTTTGGTACTCGCTCCATTGCAGATCAGCCTCTCTTTGTCGCTTTTTCTTCCATGCCCTGCATCCACGTTACTTCCGGTGTGCCGTCCGCTCCCACGCGGCAGCGGCGCAGCGGGTGAAGTCCGCGTCCGGGGTTCATCTCTTTTCCTCCGGCGCGCCGTCCGCCCCGACGCGGCAGCGGTGAATGGCCGTGTTTCCTCCGGGCCCGCCGACATACACCATCAGGAAGTCCTCGGGATCGGTCATGGCGTAAAACGTCTCTTCCCCATAGATGCCCGGTTGCGGGGGCCGGAGGGCGGCGCAGCGCGTCATCGCCCGCGCCGTCGGGACAGGCGCCGGGGCGTTGCCGTTCAGGTCATAAACATACGTGATGAAGTTCCGTTCGCCGGACAGGATATCGGCGTAGATATAGCGTCGCCCGTCGGCCAGGCTCACCAGCATGGCCCGGACGTCCCGCGCGGCGCCCGGCTCGGTGTAGCGCCCGCCGCCGCAAAAGACGGTCAGCTTCTCGTCGGAGGATGCCGTCTGCTGGATTTGCACCGCCGCGCCGCTGCCGTCGGCAAAGAGCGTGCGGACCGGTAGCCAGGGACGGAGTTCCAGGCAATAGGACTGCGGGGCGCGCCGGTATTCGTCCCGGAAAAGCTCCGGCCGCTCGTCAAAGAGAACCGTCGCCGTGAAGAGGCCCGTGGTCTCGCCGTCCAGCTCGGCGCGGTCGAAATAGAACGACGCCCCGGCGGGGTCCAGCGTCCATTGCAGGGCGTTGGCCCGGGCCATGCTCTCGACAATCCAGGCAATCTTTTGGCCACCGTCCGCCAGGAACGGCGCCTCCGGATAATCGCGGCGAAGCTGGGCGTCAATGGCCCCGGCCAGCCCGCCGGGATCCGGGCAGACGTCGGAAAGGGAAAGCTCCCTGCCGGTGCGGGTGTCATAGTTTTTCCCCCGGAGGATGTACCGGCCGTAGCCATCGCCCTCGTCGCTCAGCGTGCTTTCGAGGAAGCTCACCGCCAGCGTGTCGGCGCGGCGGAGGAAGAGTTCGGTGCGCCAGCGGTGGGGATAGGGCGGGTGGGTGGTCCGCCTCGACTGGACCGTTACGCGGCGGATGTCTTCGCTGACGCGCGTTTCGTCCTCGCTGTATTTCTTCAGTGCGGCTGCCAGCTCCGGGAACAATCGGGCGTCGTCGGCGAGACTGATGCGGGGCCATCGCTGGTGCAAGTCTACGCCCCCTGCATCCCCGACCGCGACATCAAAAGCCGTCACCGACAGCGGCAACGGGCGCAGGCTCTCGTCAACCCAGGGCGCGGCCGCTTCGACGACCGGGGCGGGGGAAAGGCCCTCGATGGCCGGGAGCGGCGCGGCGGCGGTAAAAAAAGAAGCCGCCGCCAGGATTGCCAAGGATTTTGCGATGAAGTTCCGGTGTTTCACGCTGTTTCCTCCATTCTCAAGCGTTTTTTATTCCCCGAACAGCGCGTCGTGGTACGCGAGCAGCTCCTTCACCAGCGGGCGAAGCGTCTCCAGGTCGCCGGCGTCGTTGGTGTCGATGCGAAGGCGCTTCCCGTCCGCGAAGTTGACGTGGATCTGCAAAGCGGGCCGGAAAAAATCCTTTTCCTCCTCCGTCATCGGCCGCTTCCGGTAGAGTACCGAGTGGTAGTCGAAGGCGCGGAGGTCGTGGGCGGACAGGATGGCCAGGATTTGCTCCGGATAATCCCCGGGGATAAGAACGCATTCGTCCCGCTGCCATTCCTTCGCCGCGGAATCGTAAGCCGTCCGCCCCAGAAGCCGGCGCTCGCCGTCGATGGCGTCTTTTTCCAATACGTGAACGGGACTGATGTGGATCTTTCGCTCGCCATCGGTAAGGGTGAAGGCGCAGTCCCTGACGGGGCCGAAGGATTGCTTCGGCGGCAGCAGGGCGTCGTCGCCCTTTTCCGCGAACCAGTCGGCAAAGGCGAGATACGTTTCCCGCGTCCATTCGGCGTCGGGGTCGTTGTTTTCCGTGAAGGTCAGCGTCTCCCCCGAAGCGTAAACGGCGCTCACATGGCACTTCTGGAACTCCGGCGGCAGTCCCGCCGTCACCCGGTAGTAACCGTTCATCGACGCCAGATTCCGGGCGTCGATGATGGCCTGCAGCGCCGTCAGCAGTTTCTCGTCCGCCGGGGCGCTGACGGTGGGCGCGGTCACGACGTCGGCCTTGGCGGTGGCCGTCAGCGTGCCGGTTTCGTCCTTTTTCACGTCAAAGGTATAGAAGCAGTTCTTCCTTCCCGGCGACCATTCCCCCGGCAGGAAGAAATGGGCGAAAAACGACGTGAGGTCTTGGGAGACGATCTTCTTCGGCGCGCGGTGATCGGTCCTGTCGGTGACGCCGCCGCACTCGGGCGCCCCGATGGGCCGGCCGGCGCAGCCGCTGAAGCTGAAGAACGTCAACGCGGAAAGCGCCGCCGACAGGATGGTTTTGCCCGGATTTCTCATTTTACCCCCGTCCTCTCATATCGCTCAACCGGCCGCCTGTGGGCGCTCTGCCGTCAGGTCGCCCCCGACGGCACGTCGCCGCCGAAGCGGTACCCCTGCCAGGATTTTTGCAGCGCTTCCCGAATCCCGCCATCGCCGAGAGCGACGGCCTTTTCCAATTCCGTGACGGAAAGCCAGCGGAAATCCGCGTCCGTTTTCTCCGCGCCCCCGATATAAGTCCCGACCGAATGCGCATACGTTTCCCGGTCGATCTCATTGCCGTTTCCGTCCCGGTATGTTTCCGGCGTGAACGTCAGCATCCCCGGCCGGCTTTCTGACCAGGCGCAGACGCCTTCTTCCGTCGCGGCGGTCCAGGTGGACAGGATACCGTCCATCAGGGAGACGAGCTGCTGCGCTGTCAGATATCGGTCGCCCTTTCGCTGGCAGGTGTCAATATGATAATAGCGCTCCTCGCGATGGCTGCCGTTGATATAGCGATAGGCCGGCATTTTATTTCCCATCACATTAATCCCCGGCCAGAGCCCACGCTCCGGCTCCCGGATGACGACCGGGTACAATCCTTCCCCCTCCATGTCCGCTTCATAGCATTCGAGTTCCCGGTACAGCCCGGTCTCATCCATTTTCACGAGGCAGAATTCCAGCCTCCCGTTGCCGTCCATGTCGCTGACGCAGAAGCGCGCGTTTTTCGACGCCGCCTCCGCAAAGTCGATGCCGGTGACGACGGGGCTTTTTGACATCATGGCCATTTGCCGCCCATATCCGTAAAGCTGCGGGTTTGCTTCGCCGACCGGCGCAGCAACAAACAAAGCCGCCGTTAAAACAGCCAGCGCTCTGGCGAAGGTCGTTCTCTGACGCATGCGCGTTCCTCCTCTCAGTCCGGTGTCAATATGGCCCCCATCGTTCCCAGGAGCATGAACAGGGAAAAACCGACGAGGAACAGGAACCCGCCCCAGCCGGCCCGTTCCTTCACCAGCTTGATCATGCCCCAGAGGGAGAACGGGGTGTCGCCGTCCGCCCGGACGGATTTCGTCTGGCCGTCGGGCAGGATCTGTTGCAGCACCGGATGGTTGTAGATGCGGATGCGTCCGATGGCAATCCAGAGGATGATGGTGACGGGCACGCTGAGGACCATCCAGACCGCGTTGTAGCTGTAGTTCGCGGTCCCCTCGCTGTCCAGCAGCCAGGCGAGCAGGGCCGGCAGCGCGTTGTAGACGATGACGCCCAGCAGCGTCATGATGATCCGCAGAGGCGTATAGAAGGCGATCTTGACCGGAACCATTTCGCCGCCCACCGGCTCCATGAATACGGCCCGCGTCGTGGTGTCCTCGATGGCGCCTTCTTCGCCCTGAGTGACGGTCAGCTTCGACTGGACGCGCTCGGCGCGGCTCTTCTCCGTCTTGAAGATGACGCGCCGCCATTCCTCGCCGCGGCCGTCGCTGAAGGCGGTGAAGAAGATCGCCCCGAAGACCACCGCCGTCATGCCGATCAGCTCGGGATTCGGCATCCAAAGCCCCATCAGCACCGAAACCAGGATGGTCAGGACCGTCGGCTCGATGAGCCAGGAGAGTACCCGCTGCTCCTTTTCCCGGGAGACGGCGACGCGGCCCGTCTGCCCGTTGACCACGGCCAGCGTCTTGCCGATCTTCAGCACGTAGGCGGGGAGCAGCGCCGGCAGCCGCAGGATGTCCCCCGCCTGCATCGTGATGTTGACGCCCGTGGTCTGGAGCTGCTTCTCCACTTCGGGGCGGAAGCCCTCTCTGACTTCCTCCAGCACGCGGGCCGACGTCGCTTTGGCGTCGATGTCGGAGAGCTTCACCCGCTGGCCGGCGACGAAGGCGAACTCGAAGGGCCGCGCCGCCGTCCACTCGAAGGGCTCCATGGCGTCCAGCACCAGGTTGTCAAGCTGCTTCGAGGTATTGACGGCGATGCCGTTCAGGAATCCGCCGACGTGGTATTTGCGGTCGGAGTACGTCTCCATGCGCTCCGCCTCGGCCGTCACCGGGCCGCGGATCAGCTCGTAGGGCAGATAATAGCCGCGGAGCCGCTTGATTTCCGCCAGCACGGCCTTGGCCTCCGGCTCCTTCTGATTCTTCTCCGCCCATTCCTTCAGCCGGGCCCGCGCTTCGTCTTCCGTCAGCACGAAGGGGATGATGACCTCGGGCAACTCGTCCGATTTCGCGAAGGCGCGCCGCGCGAACTTGCCGCCGCAGAACTCGCAACTTCCCATGGCCTCGCCGGCCGGGATGATGACCTGGGCGCCGCAGTTCTCGCAGCCGCAGATTTCCTCGGCGGCGTTCTCGTCGCGCAGGATGTTCTTCTTCTGGGCGTCCCGCCACTGGCCGAGGCGCTTCACCGGCTCCTTGATGTCCGTTTTGCCGCCGCAGTGCAGGCAGTGGTATTCCTGGTGCACGATGTCATATTCCGCCGGCGCTCCGCAATAGGAGCAATACACGGCCAGGGGGTTCGTATTCATTTCACTCATAATGGTTCCTTTCGTTGCCGACCGCTTCCTCCAGCCGCCCCGGATCGCCCGGGGCGGCTCCGGGGTCACGCTTCAGATGAGACATTCATATACACCGCTTCATCCATCAGGCCCTCGTTTCTGGACAGGGCGGTGGTGACGGCGATATCCCCGATTGTATTGATCGTGGTGCGGAACATGGAGGTCAGCGGGTCGATGCCCAGCACGATGGCCGCCGCCTCCACGGGGAGGCCGAAGGAAACGATGATCGAGGTCAGGCAGACGAAGGAGCCGCCCGGTACGCCCGGCGCGCCCACCGACAGGGCGACGACGGTGATGAACAACGCCCAGAGGAAGGCCGGCGTCATTTCCACGCCGTACATCTTCGCCAGCAGGATGGTCTGGATGGAGAAATAGAAGCAGCCGCCGTCCATGTTGACCGTCGCCCCCAGGGGGATGGAGAAAGAGGACAGCTGGGGCGAGACGCCCATCTTCTCGGTGCAGAAATTCATGGTGAAGGGCATGGCGGCGTTGCTGCTTCCCATGGAGACGGCAATCGGGACGAAGCTGCCGATCTTCTTCAGGAACGGCACCGGGGTAGTCTTCCCCAGCACGACTATGACCATGGAATAAACGCCAATCATGGCTATCGAACCGATGAACTGTCCCACCAGGACCCGGCTGAGCAGCAGCAGCGAATCGGTGCCCACCGTGAACATCAGCGCCATCATGGAGAGGAAGGCGATCAGCGGGATGAACTGCGCCAGCAGCGTGATGACCCGCAGGCAGAAGGTGTTGGCGGTTTCGGCGAAATCCTTCAGGAGCTGCACTTTCTCGCCCAGCATGTTCATGGTGATACCGAAGAGCACGGAGGCGAAGATGATTTGCAGCATGTCGCGGTTGATGATGGGCTGGATCAGGTTTTCCGGCACCACGTTCACGATCATGTCCAGCAGGGATATGCTGACGCCGCCGCTGCCCCCGGTGACCGTTCCCATCTGGGGGACACTGCCGTGGAACATCGCCAGGCCGATGACGATGCTGAAGAACGTGGCAATGACCGTCGTGCACATGTATCCCGTCACCAGCTTGCCGCCGATGCGGCCGATATCGGAGGCGTTCGATATGCTGGTCAGGCCCGACAGGATGGAGAAGAACACCACCGGGGCAATCATCATGTTCAGGGAATTCAGGAACATGGTCCGGATGCTGCCGATGACGGTCTTGTTCAGCATTTCGACGGTATCCGGGGAAATCACGCCCTTCAGGATGGCCCCGACCAGTATGCCCGCCACCATCGCCGTCAGGGTGTAGCGGATCTGCTTGTTTCCCGCCTCGTGCACCTTGATCGTGACGATGTTCTTCCCGTTGCGATGGTTGTAGGAAAGCTGTTCCTTCTTCGATTTCAGCACGATCGTCCGCTGATAGTCCGGATCGTCCTCGTTCCACTCCGTCAGGATCTGCAGGGGATTGTAAGCCTCCCCCTCGGTCTCCATCCGCAGGGAAACGTCGCCGAAGCGCTTTCTCACTTTGACCTTGACGCGAACCTCCGGACGCAGCGAGAGCTGGAGGGAAAAGATATGCTCCAGCAACTGCCGGCCCGTCTCTGTCTCATTCTCCGATACGCCCATCGCTTTCAGCGTGTCGCCGATGGCTCCGGCGGTTTCGCCGAAGGTGTCTCCGGTAAGCTCGAATGTACGCCACCGTTCAAACATGGATTGATTCCTCCCCGCTCAATGTAGTTCCTGTCCCGCGCCGCCCCGGCGCCGGGGGCAGCCGTTTCCTTTCCCTTTCGCCGCTCACGGTATGGCCTCGATGACCTCCGGCGCGCCGTCCGCCCCTACGCGACAGCGGCGGTGCGATTCGGCGAGAGGCCGATCCGTCACGTTCAACTTGAAATTCTCCGGATCGGTCATCACGAACCATTCCTTCGGCGCCGACTCGTCGTGGATGAGCTCGTTCCGCATCGTGAAACGGCTGTCGCCATCGACGCGGCGAACGTCGCCGCCCGTCAGGTCATAGACGCGAAGCTCGTGCCGGTTTTCCAGCTCGGCCATCCGCCGCGCGTCGTAGCCTTTCTCATAATCTTCCGGCGCCGGGGCGAGCAGGCAGTCCACATAGAGGTATCGCCGCCCGTCCCGCAGCTTCACGAACACGGGATGAATTCCGTTCAACCGCCCGGGATCGGTGAATACCGAGTCTTCCTTGCCGATGATGCCCTTGTACGCCGCCGCCGGGCCGCCCCGGATGATATGGAGGCCGTTGACGTCGGCCCTGACCTCAATCGTGCTCAATACGGAACCGCCGGGGAAAACCCGCATCGGCGTCCGCGGCTCGATTTCCATGCACCATTGCTCCGGGGCGTGACGGTATTTGTCCCGGAAGCAGTGGCCGCCGACGTCGAAGGTCAGGCTGGCCGTGTAAATCGGGGCATAGGGGTCATCCGAAAGGCTCAACATGTTGAAGTAGAACGTGGCGCCCCAGGGGTCGAGGGTCCAGGAGCAGCCGCCCTCGTCGATGACCTTCTGCACCCGGGCGGCCAGCTCCGGCACCGACCCCGTGACAAAGGGGGCGTCGGCGTAATTGCGGCTGAGCAGGATGGCGACCTCGTTGGCGACGATGTTCCGGCTCACGAAAACGTCGTCCCAGGTCAGTTCGGCCCCGGTGGCGGTGTCGAAGTTCCTCCCGAAGACGGCATATCGTCCGCGCATCCCGCCTCCGTAAGCGGCGTTCGACTCGGCAAAGCTCATGGCCAAGCTGTCCGCGCGATGGACATAGAGGGA
>JAEEGN010000120.1 GCA_016280345.1 Selenomonadaceae bacterium
TAACTGCCGAGGGGAAAAGAGTCATCGGACTTCCTTATAAAAAAAGGCAACTTGCCCTATGCAACAAGATCTTGTCGCATAAAGTGTTTAGAAGGGTTTTCGATTTACACTTGAAAGAAGCAACTATGCCCGATAAAGAGACGATCATAATGTTTATGAAGGAGGCGAGCCTCTATAATATTGGAGAGGACAGCACTTTCAAAAGACGGGCATCCACAATCAGTAGTTGGGTCTATTGGATGTTGAGTTTGGCGGAGGACTGACCTTGACAAGATGGGAACCAGTAAATTTCGAACTTCAAATGACATCTGTATGGAGTTTTCCACAGCGAGGCGATTGGGCGACGCATGACTCGAAATGGCGCGGAAATTGGTCGCCTTATATTCCGCGAAACATTATTCTACGTTACTCCAATGAAGGAGACTTGGTTTTAGACCAGTTTGCCGGAGGCGGGACTACCTTAGTCGAAGCAAAACTGTTGAATAGAAATATTATTGGGCTTGATGTAAATAGGATTGCACTTGATCGTTGCAAAGAAAAGGTAAATTTCTCTCACGATGGCGCAAATGGATTAGTGACCATACGAGAAGGAGATGCGAGAGACTTACATTTTGTTGCTGATAATAGTATAGACCTTATTTGCACCCACCCGCCCTATGCGAATATCATCCATTATAGTGAAGGGCAAAACCTTACAAATGACTTGTCGAATTTAGATGTGAAAGATTTTCTGGAACAGATGAAACCGGTTGCTTCGGAATGTTACCGTGTCTTGAAGAAGGGAAAGTTTTGCGCGATACTTATGGGAGATACGCGAAAAAAAGGCCATATTATCCCTATGAGTTTCGACGTAATGAAAAATTTTGAGGCGGCGGGATTTTCCGTTAAGGAAATAATCATCAAACAACAGCATAACTGCAAGGCAACAGGCTATTGGGCGAAAAATAGCATAAAATACAATTTTTTCTTGATTGCTCACGAGTATCTGTTTGTATTCAAGAAATGATGGATTGTCTGATAACAACAAACCCCGGATTGTCGCTGAACAGGCGTCAGTCCGGGGCTTATTTTTTCATTCAGTTCCCACCGCTTCCTCTTTTTTCAGCGCGGCGCACTGCCGGGGAGAAAATGGAAAGCGCAGGTGCACGATTTTCACGGAATGGCGTATCCCCTTGTCATGCCGGAATATCCGTTGACTTTTTCGGATATTCGTATAGAATAGCAAGTTGAGAGTATCTGCGTGGGGAATGGCTTAGACAGGAGGAATGAATCGCATGAAAAGAATCACGAAGGCCCTGGGGATTTTTCTGCTTCTTTTTCTCGTCGCGGCGGCGGTGTCGGCGGCGGAGGGGGAGGTTTCCTACCGGGATGACAGGGATGTGAACGAGGCGTCGTCGGATGATACGATGGCGTACCGCATTTTCATCGGCAAGGCGATCCGGGAGATTGACGCCGAGTTCGCGGAGCGGCCGGGGTGGGAGAGGCTGCCCTATGACCGGGCGGCGCGGATGTATCGCCGCCAGGGCGGGGATTATATGGAGAATGTCTATCTCTATGCCCAGTCCTATAATGAGGAGATTGTGGGCGGGTACCGGATCAGTTTTTTCACGAAGACGAAGGCGGCGGCGGACGATATTTATTTCAATACGACGAAGAATTTCGGCTATATCCTCGGGCGGCCGAGCGTGAAGCGCGGCGGCGTCAGCGAGGAGTGGATCCTGAACGATCATTTCAAGATTTCCGTGGAGTACGCGGAGTACGATCCCCGTTTGCCGGTGGCGAAGGTGTATCCCTTTGAGATTTCCGTCCGGCGGATGTCGGGGGATTACCGGGGATTTTTCCAGCCGAGTCAGGCGACGGATCGATAGGGGGCGTCCGGCGGGGCTTTGATTTCGCCGGGCTTTCTGCGTGGTGGCGGTACAGGAGGGTGCAGTATGGATGGCGCGCAGGCGCTTTTGTCTTTCATCGCGGCGTGCCCGTCGCCGTATCATGTGGCGGCGGCGGGGGCGGCGCGGATTTCGGCGGCGGGGTTTTCTCCGCTGGCGTGGGGCGAGCCGTGGCGGCTGGTTCCCGGTGGCCGTTATTTTGTGCCGGTGTTCGGTTCGGCGCTGTTCGCGTTCCGGGTGGGGGAGCGGCCGGAGATGGGGCTTCGCGTGGCGGCGGCCCACACGGATTTTCCGGGGTTCCGGCTGAAGCCGCGGGCGGGCAAGGCGCAGGAGGGCTACGGTCTGGTGAATGTGGAGCCCTATGGGGGGCTGATTCTGTCGAGTTGGCTGGATCGGCCGCTGTCGCTGGCGGGGCAGGTGGCGCTGCGGGGGGAGAACCCTTTCGCGCCGGAGCTTCGCGTGGTGGATCTGGCGCGGCCGCTGCTGACGATGCCCCGGCTGGCCATTCATCTGAACCGGGAGGTCAATGAGAAGGGGGAGAAGCTCGACCGGCAGACGGATATGACGCCGGTGGCGGCGCTCCTGGCGGAGGGGGCGGAGGACGGCTTTTTCCCGGCGCTGCTGGCGCGGGCGCTGGCGGTGGAGCCGGAGGATATTCTCGCCTATGATCTCAATGTCTATCCGGCGGAGTCCGGCTGCGTGCTGGGGTTTTCCGGGGAGCTGGTGTCGTCGCCGCGGCTCGATAATCTGACCAGCGTGAAGGCGTGTCTGGACGGCATCGTGGAGGCCGGGGCGGCGGCGGGGCTTCGCGTGGCGGCGCTGTTCGACCACGAGGAGGTGGGGAGCCGGACGAAGCAGGGCGCGGCTTCGGCTCTTTTGCCGGAGCTTCTGGCGGCGATTTTCCGCGGGCTGGGGCGCGGGGAGGAGGCGCGGGCGGCGGCTGTGGCCGATGGCTTCCTGCTGTCGGTGGACGTGGCCCACGGTCTGCATCCGAGCCACGCCGACAAGGCGGATCCGACGAACCGTCCGCGGCTGGGGGGAGGCGTCGTTCTCAAGCAGGCGGCCAGCCAGAACTACGTCGGGGACGCGGCGGCGCAGGCGGTGGTTCGCGCCCTCTGCCGGGCGCGGGATATTCCCTGCCAGCCTTTCGCCAATCGGTCGAGCATCCCCGGCGGCAGTACGCTGGGGGCTATCGCTTCGGCGCAGCTGGTCATGCGCGGGCAGGACGTGGGCGTCCCGGTGCTGGCCATGCATTCGGCCCGGGAGACGATGGCTGCCGCCGATCAGGAGGCGCTGGAGCGGCTGGTGAAAGCGTTCCTGGCCTGACGCCGGGCGGCGGGGCGCTGTCTTGACAGGACGCGCCGGGTGAATATAACTCGGAAGAAGATGTACCCCCTCTATAGGTGGCGAGTTCCTTATTTACTGACAGGCGGTGAGCAGATATCTCTCGCCTCGTGCGACGCGAAGCTAGTCCCTGTGGGAAAACGCCGTTGTTCCGGTTTTGCCTGCGAAAAACCGGAACAACGGCGTTATAACTGTTTTCGCATCGTGGTACAGGCAATGGGTGGGGAGGATTGAAACCCGGCGGGTTGACAATATGGTAAAAATGCCATATCATAGAGGTGAAGGTGTTGCCATGATATATTTTACCGTACAGTTCTTTGAGAAAGATGACGGCTCGTGTCCGGTCGAGGACTTTCTGGATTCGCTGGACGACAAGATGGCTGCGAAAGCCTACGGTATGATTGAATTGTTGGAAGAATATGGAAATGAACTCCGGATGCCATACAGTGAACCGTTGGAAGATGGTATTTTTGAGCTTCGTATCAAATTCGGCGGCAATATTACGCGGATTCTATATTTTTTCTTCGCAGGGAAGAACATTGTCCTGACGAATGGATTTATGAAGAAGACGCAGAAAACACCGTCCGGTGAGATCAGGAAGGCAAAAGAATACCGAAAAATCTTTTTGATGCGACAGGAGGAAACGCCATGAGAACGTTTCGTGATTCTCTGAATAAACGACTGAAAGAGGAAGGCTTCCGCCGCGAATACGAGGCTATCCAGCCGGAGATGGATATTATTCGCGCGATCGTTGAGGCACGGCAATCCAGAAATTTGACGCAGAAAGAGCTTGCGACGCGGACAGGTATCAACCAGGCCGACATCAGTAAACTGGAAAATGGGAATCGTAACCCGTCCCTGAATATGTTGAAGAAGTTAGCTGCGGGTCTTGATATGTCACTGAAGATTGAGTTCGTGCCGAGAGCGCAAGCCTGATTTTCAGTGGCGCAACAGGCTGTAACTATAGGGAACGTCAGCAAATATCCTGAATCATTTTTTGGGCGTGAGGTGCAGGTTGGCATGGAAATTTGCCATGGGAATCCCCACCCTTCATGGCATCACGGGAAAGGATACGCATGTTGTAGTACATGATCCCACCATGGCAAGGAGAGTTTCCCGCAGGGTTGCATTTTCCCGCAATCCGGAAAAGCGGTTTTTCACTTTCCGCCGCCGGTTCACCTCAGGGACGCCGACGCGCCGTCTTGACAAGCCGCACCCGGAAATAGTATAATCGTAACGTTGAACGGTCCACAAAGCGCCGAAGTGGCGGAATTGGCAGACGCACTTGACTCAAAATCAAGCGGTTTAACCACCGTGCCGGTTCGAGTCCGGCCTTCGGCACCACAGGAACAGCAAGGCTCCCGGGTATTTCGCCCGGGGGCTTTTTATGTGGGGAAACGGGCTTCAACCGCATTTACGGTAGAACATATACGCCGGTACAAGCAAAATGTGGTATAATCAAATGAGAGTATATCTTTCCGTGCCGGAGGTGCGGAACGGTTATGGCATAAAAAAACAGTATGGCATTTTAATATGGGCAGCAAAGGGTATGCTGTCAGCAAAGGGGGGCGGGGGATGAAGCAGCATCGGAGGATGCCGGTGGGCGTGGACGATTTCAAGGAGCTACGCGATAATTATTATTTTGTGGATAAGACCTTTTTCATACAGGAACTCATCGACGGCCACAGCAAGGTGACGCTCAAAAACGCCTGAAGTTGGTCTGCGGATGAGACGGTTTTGGCAATAGCCCTAAAAAACGGATTTTGAAGGAAACGGACAGGGAAGATGGCCGCGCTTGCCGGAGGAAACGGGCGCGTCCGGCAAACGGCACGACCGGATATGGTCGTGATCAGCCGCCGGAACGGGGCGGGGCGATTGGCCGCCGGAACGGGGCGCGGACGTAAGGAAACGGGGTTTTTGGCCGCGGGACGCGGCTTTCAATGGAGGGTTTGATCATGAAATCGTATCAGGGAAGAAAACTATCGAAACGGCGTCGGGTTCTTCTGACGGCGGCGGTCCTCGCGTGGCTGGCCGCGCTGCCCTCCGTGGCGGCGGCGACGGATCCCATTCCGGTGGAAGAGTTGGATTACGGCGGGAAAAAATTCGCGACGCTGGTGTTTTTCCCCGAGGGAGTCGGGCTGGGAAAACAAGATGATTGGTACGTGAACCCGTCCCAATACACGCTGGATGAGGCGCTGCGGAACGCGGCCGTGTCCGGCGCGCGTTACTGGGCGGGGATTCTCGGCGACGGGGCGAAGAACGAGACGCCCTGGCAAATCAACGTCAATACCGACAACCGCCAGAACGCCAGCGCGGGCTCGTATTGCTACCATTCCGACGGCACCAGGGTGGATTTACTGCGGGCGGGAAACTTCATCCCGGCGCAGTTCCGGAACGAGATGCATATTGGGGTGATACTCCAGACGGATCTGGACAATAACCATAACGTTCCCCCGGTGGGCGATTACGCTTTCAGCGAGGTCAGCATCGGGCGGTATTTCGGCGCGAACCGGGACGGCGCCATTGACGGCTGGTGGGTGGATAAGGATACGGTGCTGCCGACCAACGAGCAGGCGGCGGATTTCGTCGGAACCCTTCGTCATGAGCTGGGTCACGCGTTGGGCATCTCGCTGAAAACAGGCAGTAAGAAAATTCAAACGCAAACGTACGATACCATCCATCCGAATTCGACGGAGAACTCCTGGAATATGCACCTGATGGACCAAAACGGCAGGATGGCGGTGCCGGGGATGATCATTACCACGTCCGATAAGATTCCCGCAGGTCTGACAGAGGCCGATTGCTTTATCGTGGATAAGGATAAAACCGCGGATGGAAAGGGCTATGCCTATTTCGTCGGCGAAAACGTCACCAACGCGCTGGACGGCGCGAAATTTTTCGGATGGTCGGCGCTGCCGGTCGACGGCTGGGGATCGAGAAGTTTTGATGGTTCCCATCTCCAGACCGCGGGCATGATGAGCCATCGCGACTACAGCAACTACACGACCTTCCTGGAGGTGGAGCTGGCGGTGATGCAGGATCTGGGTTACCAGATCGACCGCCGGGCGTATTTCGGAAAATCCATTTACAAAAGCGGTGCCACGATCACGAACACCCAGGGCTTTTTCGCGCGGAACGCCGGCGGCACGGCCTATCTGGAAAACACCTACAGCACCGTGCCCCTCGGCATCGGCCTGCACGTCTACGGCGCGAACAATACGGTGACGCAGGCGGCGAATATCCTGACAAAAGGCGACGGCGCCACGGGCGTGCGGGTGGACGGCATGAACAACACGCTGAACGTTCCCGCGGGCACGGAGATTCACGCCGACGGCCTGCGGGGCAACGGCGTCCTGATCGCCTACGGCAGCGGCCAGACCGTGAACCAGGCGGGGACGGTGACGGCCAGCGGCCAGGGCGGTACGGGGATCCGTTTCGACTTCGGCTCCTCTACCAACGGCGCCGATGACGAATACCGGGGTTCCTATATCCGCTATAAACGGGGCGTCCAGGGAATTGACGACACGCATTCGGAAGGCCATGACGATTTGGGCAAAATCACCGAGGGAGAAAATCTTTCGTTGACCATCGACAGCGTCAACCTGTACAACGCGGCGCCCGACGAACTGAACGGCGCGATGGTGGAAAACTACAATCTGTCCGGCACCCTGGCGGGCGGCGGGAACGCCATCTATATCGGGAAAAACGCCTTCGTGAAGAATATCAACGTCAACGCGGGCGCGAGCATCCGGGGCAATATCACCAGCGACTGGAAGCAGTTCGGCACGCGGGAATGCGAGGGCGCCTATGACGTAAACCAGCCGCTGAAGATCCAGTACAACGGCAGCAGCTACGCGTATTCCGCCTATATCCCCGACCTCGTGACGCAGCTGAACTTCAACGCCGACATCGCGTACAGCGGCGATATCATCGGGGAAGACAACATGAAGATCAACGTCAACGCCGGGACGCTGCAATACAGCGGCGCGGCGAACGTCCTGAGCGTGAACGTGGCCCAGGGGGCGACGCTTCGCGGCGGCACCTTTACCCTCAACGACGTGAAGGCGCGGATGCCGGCGGCTTTCTCCGACAACACGACGGGCTGGTTCATCAACCACGGTACCATCGGCCCTCTCACCCGGGACGACCGCCTGACCATCAACGGCAGTCTGCTCTCCGACGGGACGCTGCTGGGCATCGCCGGCGGCGCGAAAGGAGACATCCTCGTGAACGGCGCGGCGAAGGTCGACGGGTCGAAGGTCGCGGTGCTGGGGCTGCTGCCGGGAGAACAGTTCACGGTGCTGACGGCGACCGGCGGCGTGACCGGCAAGACGCAGACCGCTGCCGACACCAGCCTCCCCGGCAGCGTGAGCGGCACCAGCAGCGTGTCGGGGACGACGGTTTCGCTTTCCGCCTCCGGCAGCTCTCCCGATGACGATACGCCCGTCCCGGAGCCGGAGCCTTACGTTCCGGTCCCCGAAAAGGACAGCAAGGAGCAGAAAGCGGATGGCTCCGGCACCAAAAAACCGGCGGCAAAGCCCGCGGAGACGAAGCCGGCGAAGAAGCCCGCGGAGACGAAGCCCGCCGCCGGGAAAGAGGAGACGACGAAATCCGAGACCGGCGTGAAGCTGGGGCTGCTGAACGAGCAGACCTCGGTCGCGGGGGACAGCCTCGTCATCACCGCCAACGCCGCCAACAACCTCGGTACGCTGACGGAGCGGCAGACGGAAACGTACGACGCGATGATGGCCATCGCCAATCACGGTGACGCCGCCGTCCGGGATCAGCTGCGACCCCTCTACAGCCTGACGCCGGAAGGGACGAAGGCGGCCCTCGACGCCGTCAGCGCCCCCGCCGCCGCCAAATCGACGGCGTTGGCCCAGCAGAGCACGCTCGTTTCCCATCTCGTGTCGGTGCATCTGGCCGAAGCCTTCGCCAGCCGTCCCGTCACCCTCCGGCTGCCGGCGGAGCATCTGGATGACACCCGGGACAAAGGCCCGACGGTCTCCATGAACCTCGCCCAGCCGGTGGACAACGATTTCTGGTTCAAGGCCGGCGAGAACTGGGGCCGCGTCCAGAGCGACACGAACTACCACGGCACCGCCCTGGCCCTCGGCTGGGACCGCGCCTACGGCAAGACATGGCGGGCGGGCGCCTTCGTGAGCTACGGCATGAGCTCCTTCGCCGATAACAGCGCCATGAGCAAGCTCCGGGATACACGCGTTGGCTTCTACGCCGGGCATCGGGGGACGAAGAGCGACTTCATGTTCTACGTGGACGGCGGCACGATGCGGACGCATTTGCAGCGAAGCCTCACCGGCCTCGGCCTGGGCACCGACGCCCGCTACCGCAGCCACATCTTTGAGATCGGCGGCGAGTACCGGTACGATCTGCAGGGCGGCACGGACAAGATCTGGCACACCAGCCCCTACGTCAACGCGCAGTATTCCCGGCTCTGGCAAAACGGCTACAGCGAGACCGGCGCCGGCATCTATAACCATCACGTCGGGAGCCTTAGCAGCAATTACTTCGCCGCCGGCCTCGGCGTCGAGTTCCGGCGGTACCTCCCCAACGGCAGCTACGGCCTGCGGGTGGGGGTGAAGCACGCCTTTGCCGGGGCGGACCCGAAGCTGTCTTTCCGCTACGAGGGCTATGACGGCCAAACCTACGACATGGCAAGCCGGCAGGACAAGACGCACGTCGTCCTGTCGCTCTCCGGGGAAGCGGAGTTCGCCCCCGGCTGGACGCTGACGGGCGAGGCGGGTCTGCAGCGGGGCGCCCATGACAGCGAGACCATGTGCTTCCTGACGCTGCGCCGGATGTGGTGAGAACGCCTCGGCCAATGCGCGTAGCCAAGGGTTTTCGATTGACACGTGCAGCGGCTTCCGCGACGGGGAACGACATCCCGGCGGGGAACGAGACAGCGGGCGGTTTTGCCGCCGTGCCGGTTCGATTCGGCCGCCGGCGTCAAAAGAACCAAAGGAACCATAGGAACACAAAGGCTTCCGGGCATTTCTCCCGGAAGCTTTTTTGATGTCGTTTGGCGGGCAGGCATTTTTTCGGCGTCGGTAGGAATAGAAGATGGTTCTGGCGAATTATAACGGGTAAAGAGATATTCCGTTATGGAGGATGTTGTTTTCCGGGGAGAGGAACGCCGGAGGCAGAAAATGGCGGACCGAGGCCGGTTTTCCGTAAGAAAGGAGGTGAACTTCGTGGCAGGCATTGACAGGACAACGCTGACGAAAGAACAGCTCCCAGAAGCAAGGATCGGCAAGAGGGTGGACGCCATTTTCAAGCCGAAAGCGTGAGGCGCGGGCCGGGCAATCGCCGGGCGGATGCAGTCCTAAAAAAGGTGGGAGGATGAAAGGAAATGAAGAAGGCAATCCTGTTTTGCAGTCTGCTTGTCATGTTGCTGACGTCGGTCGCTTTTGCCGCCATGCCCCGGGACGAGATGTACGTCGGAGGCGTCGGCGCCGGCGTTACGCTCGGTTACGTCAGGAGCGTCCTTGGCGAGCCTGCGGACGTCAGGCGTCACCAAAACGAAGGAATCAAGGGCGTGGTTTTCACCTATTCCGATTCATTCCGGGTTGTGGCAAGGGCCAGGGTAAGCGAAAAGACGCCGGAGGACGAGATGGTCGTCACCGGATTCTGGCTTTCCGACGCATCGCTTGCGACCCCCGGCGGCATCAAAGTCGGCATGTCCTACGGGAAAGATGTTGCCGACAGGTTCGGCCCCGGCCGGGAAGTCGTGGACGGACAGGGCAATATCCGGTACGTCTATGAAGAAGACCCGGAAATCTTTTTCAGTTTCTACGTTGACAAGGAGGACGAAGACACGATCATCGTGATTCAACAGGAAACAAACTGGAATACCATCTGTTCCCGATAACAAAGGCGCGTTCACCGCATCCTTCCCGGTGAACGCGTCATTCTTTTCCCCGCGGCCGCCGGGCCGCCGCCGCCTCTGCCCGTCCGCGCCGACGCGGTTTTGGCTTTTCTTTATCCTGGGATAAGTTTATAATAGAACAAGAACGACCCGGAAATCGTGCAAAGGTGGCATGAAAAAACGCCGATAACGGTCGGCGTGCCGGGAGGGTGGAAAGATAAAGGCTTATCTATATTGCGGATGTGCAATATGGCTTTGCTTTTGATGGTACAAAATTCAATGCGGACAAACAAGCCGCGACCGTCTGCGCCCAAAGCTGATGCCCGGGGCAATCGAGGTTTAGGAAGGAGAGAGTTTCATGGGTAAGGCTACCGATGAATTGTTGCAAAATTATACGAAACAGTTGGAATCCCATTACGGCGAGCATCTGAAAACCGTGATTTTGTATGGCTCGTATGCACGCGGCGATTATCGTGAGGATTCGGATATTGACGTTATGGTTTTGGTGGACCTGGACGACGCCGCCATCAAGAAAAAAGGGCGTGCCCTTTCCGATATGACGTATGATTACAATTTCGATCATGATGTGATGATAATGCCGCAGGTCGTCAATCTTGACCATTTCAATTCTTGGCTGCGCGCTTATCCGTTTTACAACAGCGTAAAAAACGAGGGGAGAGAGCTTTATGCCGGTTGAATTGAACGACAGCGGCGGCGCAAGAGAGTTGGCTATGTACCGAATCAGGGTGGCCAAAGAGGATTTGGCTTCCGCGGAACAGAACTTTGCTCAAAGTCAATACCGCACGGCAAACAATCGCGCCTATTATGCCATCTTCCGGGCGATTTCCGCGTGCTTGTCGCTGAAGTTCAAGGCATACAAAAGCCACGCGCAAGTAATCGGGAATTTCAACAAGGAGTTTACATTCAAAAGCGAAGATTTGCCGCGGAAAAACCGGGCTTCCGGATATTTTCCGGAAGCCCGGCAATGATTTATGAACGTGTTCCGGTGGCGGCGATATGGCCGCCGCTTTTTGTTTCTCCTTTATCTGCGCGCGATGTTCCGCTTCCTGCCGCAGCAAGCGACGCCGTTTTGTCAATGAAATAGCAGCCGTTAATACGGAGGGGCCGGAAATCGTCAATTCCGACGGGCATCCGGTTCATGAGCCGCGCCTCCTTTCGCGTCCCGTTTCCCGGGGAAAGGGGGTTGCCCGTATTGTGCCATGGAGGGGAACTGTCCGCCATGGAAATCGCAGGCGTTCGCCGGCGGAAAGGGGATTGATTGCCGGCGCGCCAGGCGGTTTTCGGACGGCGACTTCTCCCGGCCGCTGTCTTAGTCGGCGCTCCGGTCTGCCGCCGGATCCGGCGCCCGGCAGGCGGCGACGGCGGCTTCGTTCTCGTCGCTGGTCTTCTTCTCCGCGGTCTGGGCGTACTTCGTCAGCAGCACCCGGGTCAGGCCGAAGGGGGCCAGGGCGCCGGGGCCGTCGATGCAGCCGTTCTGGCAGGCCATGCCCTCGAGGTAGCCGAGGGACAGCTTGCCCTGCTTGACCTCGTCCAGCTTCTCCTGGCAGGTGTTGAGGCCGCCGGCGTAGTCCATGACGACCTCCGGGGCGCCGGATTTCTCCAGCACGCGCTTCATCGACGCCTGAACGCCGCGGTCCAGCGGGAAGCCGATGCCGCCGGCTGTCGCCCCGGTATGGTATTCTTCTTCCGCCGGCAGCGTGAGGTCGGTTTCCGTGCCCTCGAAGACGCAGAGAATCTCCTCGTAGGTCAGGGCGAAATCGACGCTGTCCGGGTGGCGAAGCGTCTCCGCCTTCTTGGCGATGCAGGGGCCGATGAAGCAGGTCAGCGCCCCCTCGTACCGCTGCTTCACCCACTGGCCGCAGGAGACCATCGGGGAGGCGGTCTGGGAAATGTTCCCCTCGTACTCGGGGAAATGCTTCTTCACCAGGTCCACGAAGGCCGGGCAGCAGGAGCTGGTCATGAAAGCCATCTCGCCCGGCACTTTCTCCCGGAACTCCGCCGCCTCCCGCAGCGTCGTGATGTCGGCTCCCACCGCCACCTCCACGACGGCCGCGAAGCCGAGCCGCTTCAGCCCGGCGACGACCTGGGCCGGCGTGACCTTCGCCCCGAACTGGCCCACGAAAGACGGGGCCAGCATGGCGACGACGCGCTCCTTCCGCTTCAGCGCCAAAAGGAGCGGAACGATCATGCTCCGCTCGTCGAGGGCGCCGAAGGGACAGGCGCCGCGGCAGTTGCCGCAATCCACGCATTTATCGTAGTCGATGACGACGCGCTTGTCGGCCCCCTGCCGGGCGGAAATCGCCCCCAGGGCGCAGGCCCGGATGCAGGGGCGGACGATCTCGATGATGGCGCCGTAGGGGCAGGACTGGGCGCAGCGGCCGCACTCCACGCAGACGTCGCGGTCGATGGTGGCCCGGTTGTTCTGGATGCTGATGGCTTTCCGGGGGCAGTTGTTGATGCACTTGTGCTGGATGCAGTGACGGCAGAGGTCGGTGACGTAGTATTTGTCGATGGGGCAGGCGTCGCAGGCGTCGGGCAGCACGTCCATGATGGGGAGCGAGCGGTCGAAGACGCCGTCCAGGGCCGCCTTGGCGGCGTTGATGATGTTGAGCCCCAGCGGCTGCCACAGCGCCATCTGGACGCGGTTCTTCAGCACGGCGCGCTCCTTGTGAACGCAGCAGCGGACGCGGGGCGTGTTGTCGCGGACCGTCTTGTAGAGGATGTCGTAGACGCGGTCCGGCAGGCAGTCGTTCCAGGTATATTCCGCGATATGCCGCAGAACGCCGCGGCGAAATTCCGTGACCTGTGTGGTATCCATGTCGTTGTCCCTCCCGCTGGCCGGTTTGGTTCGTTTGAAGAAGGGCGGCCCTTCCGGATCATACCAGCGCGCTCATTACGCAAGTGGTCAGGTATATATTCAGCACTAAATTCGCGCCGCGCCTTCGGCTTGCGCTCATTACGTGTTCCTATTATATCACATTTTCTGGCGTTGCGGCGGGGCGTCTTGGGAGCCGAAAAACGGCGGCGCGTCTTTTTGTTAACGGAAAGATAAAAAGGGGTTGACAATCCCGGCCGGACGTCTATAATAAGGAAGGAAAGATTGATGGGGAGGAACGAGTCTCTATGCAGCCGGAAGTCCGTTTGTTTGACGTTCACAGCATGACGAAGATGGCGGTGTGCGTGGCGCTGATATGCATATCCGCTTATATATCCATTCAGGTTCCCTTTGCTTCGGCGATGGTCACGGTCCTGACGCTGACGATGAACCTGGCCGCCTTTCTCCTGACGCCGAAGCAGACGTTCCTGGTCATCCTGCTTTACGTCGCGCTGGGGGTGGCGGGGCTGCCGGTGCTGGGCGGCGGCGAAGCGGGGCCGGGGGTGATCCTCGGGCCGCGGGGCGGGTTCTACGCCGCGTTCCTGCTGGCCTATCCGCTGGTCAGCCTCCTGAAAGGGGCGGAGATTTCCTTTCGCCGCTACGCCGTCGCCGCGATCCTGGTCGGCATCCCGATCACTTACGTTGGCGGCGTGCTGTCGGTGATGTGGTTCGCGAAGCTGACGCTGACGCAGGCGGTGATGGTGGCGGCGCTGCCCTTCATTCCCGGGGATATCGTGAAAGCCGTCGCGGCGGCCTGGCTGGGCGCGCGGCTCAACAGGATTCTTGCCAGCGGGGAGTTCCGTTAAAAGAAAATATGTTCCATTGTTTCACGTGAAACAATTTGGAATCGCCAGGACGAAAATGTTTCACGTGAAACATTTTCAAAGTACCATCACGGAAAAAATCATAGCGCAAAATGTTTCACGTGAAACAATTTGGCAGACAAAGTGCGTGGGAGAAGGAAGGCTGTATTAAGCAAAGGGCAGTACCCGCCACCCTGTCCCCTCTGGAGGGGGACGCTTGCGTGCCGAAAAATGTTTCACGTGAAACAATTTGGAAGAAATGGCCCGGGCTCTTTCAGCCCGGGTTTCTTTGTGATACAATAAGGAAACGAGGAGGCGGTGGCGATGGACGGCACGGCGTTGTTGGGGCACGTGGACCGGCTTCATACGACGGCGCTGGGGGCGGCGCGTATCCGTCGCAATCTGGGGATCGACGAGAGGGACGTCGTCGGCTTTTGCCGGGGACAAATCATGCGGGCGGATTGCGCGATTTACCGGCAGGGCAAGAACTGGTACTGTGAGACGGACGCCCTGCGGATTACGGTCAACGCGTCAAGTTTCACGATCATCACCGCGCACCGCGTAGAGTGAAGTCCCTCTTTTGGGGGAGAAAAATGTTTCACGTGAAACATTTTTGGGTAAGTGGGCGAGAATTGTTTCACGTGAAACATTTTGGGCTGGGTGTGAATTGTTTCACGTGAAACATTTTGGGCTGGGTGTGGATTGTTTCACGTGAAACATTTTTGGTGAGGAGCAAATTGTTTCACGTGAAACATTTTTCCGAGGAGGAAACGGGGGCGGGGAGATGCCAATTTACAACGCGCCGCTGGCGGCGGTGGATGCGAAGGAGACGCGGCGATATGCCGGGCTGGCGAAGGCGGCCTTCGATGAGGCGATGATCCGGGAGGCCTGCGAGGAGGCGGCGCTTCTGGCCGAGCCCCGGGGCGTCTGGCGGCGGTATGGCTACGATTGCCGGCAGCAGACCGTTGAGGGCGCGGGCGATCGGCTGCCGGGAACCGCCATCGGGCGTCATCTGGCGGGCTGTGAGGCGGTCATCTGTCTGGCGGCCACGGTGGGAGAAGCCATCGAGGAGGCGGTAACACGTCACTTCCGGGAGGGGCGCTACGCCTACTCGACGATTCTCGACGCGGCGGCTACGGCGGCGGTGGAGCAGACAGCGGACGCGCTGGAGCGGGCCATCCGGCCGGCGGTGGCGAAGGAGGGGCTGACGATGCGCTGGCGGTTCAGCCCCGGCTATGGAGACTGGCCGCTGACCGAGCAGCCGACGATGATCCGGCTCAGCGGCGCGGCGGAAATCGGCATCCATCTGACGGAGAGCCTGATGCTCATCCCGCGCAAGTCCATCACTGCCATCGTCGGCCTTTCCCGGAACGAAACGGCGCCTGCCACACCCCACGGCTGCGCCGCCTGCCCCCGAACCGACTGCCCGGCGCGAAAGACGATGGGGTGAGA